>NZ_JBEAIJ010000002.1:0-203767 GCF_040065315.1 Klebsiella sp. CN_Kp100 | reverse complement strand
AGCAACCTGCTACCGTTGACCCGCGCAAGGCCGCCGTCGAGGCCGCGATCGCCCGCGCCAAAGCGCGCAAAGCGGGCCTGCAGGCAGCCCCGGCTGAACCTGCCCCCGCCGCAGAACAGCCTGCTACCGTTGACCCACGCAAGGCCGCCGTCGAGGCCGCGATTGCCCGGGCCAAAGCGCGTAAAGCAGAACAACAGCAACAAGCAGTTCCCCCGTCGGCAGCCAATGATGACGGCCGCAAAGCGGCAGTCGCTGAAGCAATCGCCCGCGTTCAGGCCCGGAAAGCGTCCCGGCAGGCAGTTAACGAGGATTAAATGGTTTTCAGAATCGCAAGTTCCCCCTACACTCACAATCAGCGCCAGACTTCGCGGATTATGCTGCTGGTGCTGCTCGCCGCCATACCCGGTATTGTGGTTCAGACCTGGTTTTTCGGCTGGGGTACCGTACTGCAAATTATCCTCGCCGCCGTCACGGCGTGGGGAGCCGAAGCGGCCATTCTTAAACTGCGCAAACAAAATATCCCGGCGATTCTTGCCGATAACTCAGCGCTGCTGACCGGCCTGCTGCTGGCGATCAGTATTCCGCCTTTTGCGCCGTGGTGGATGGTCGTGCTGGGCACTGCATTTGCGGTGATTATCGCCAAACAGCTGTACGGTGGACTGGGTCACAATCCTTTTAACCCGGCAATGATTGGCTACGTGGTGCTGCTGATCTCTTTCCCGGTGCAGATGACCTCCTGGCTCCCGCCCCATGAGATAGCCGCCAATGTTCCCGGTTTTAGCGACGCGCTGAGGATGATTTTCACTGGTCATACGGCTACCGGCGGGGACATGAACAGCCTGCGAATCGGCATTGACGGCATCAGTCAGGCAACGCCTCTGGATACCTTCAAAACCTCGCTCCATGCCGGTCATGCGGTGCAAGAGATCCTCCAGTATCCTGTCTACGGCGGCGCACTGGCCGGTCTCGGCTGGCAGTGGGTTAACGTGGCTTATCTGGCGGGCGGTCTGTTCCTGCTATGGCAAAAAGCCATTCGCTGGCATATTCCGCTGAGCTTCCTGCTGAGCCTTGCCGTTTGCGCCACCCTGGGATGGCTATTCTCACCAGAAAGCCTTGCCTCACCGCAAATTCATCTGCTCTCCGGCGCCACCATGCTGGGCGCCTTCTTTATCCTGACGGACCCGGTGACCGCTTCCACCACCAATCGCGGTCGCCTGATCTTCGGCGCGCTGGCGGGGTTACTGGTGTGGCTAATTCGCAGCTTTGGCGGCTACCCGGATGGCGTCGCCTTTGCCGTTCTGCTGGCTAATATTACCGTTCCCTTGATCGATTACTACACGCGCCCGCGCGCGTACGGCCACCGCTGAGGACCCGAACATGTTACAAAGCATGCGTAAACACGGCATCACGCTGGCCCTCTTTGCTGCGGGTTCGACCGGGCTGACGGCCGCCATTAACGAACTGACTAAAAGCACTATTGAAGACCAGGCCGCCCAGCAGCAAAAAGCCTTATTCGACCAGGTTATGCCGGCCAATTTATATAATAACGACTTGCTGAAAAGCTGTTATCGGGTAACCGCGCCGGAGCTGGGAAAAGGCGAGCATAAGGTCTGGATTGCTCAGAATGGCGATAAAGCGGTTGCAGCGGTGATGGAAGCTACCGCGCCGGACGGCTATTCAGGAGCCATTCAGCTACTGGTTGCCGCCGACTTTAAAGGTACCGTGCTGGGTACCCGCGTCACCGAGCATCATGAGACGCCGGGCCTGGGCGATAAGATCGAGCTTAGAATTTCTGACTGGATCACCCTCTTTGCCGATAAAGTGATTCATGGGCAAAACGATAGCCACTGGGCCGTGAAAAAAGATGGCGGCGATTTCGATCAGTTTACCGGGGCTACCATTACTCCGCGCGCGGTGGTCAATGCCGTCAAGCGCGCGGGCCTGTATGCGCAAACTCTGCCCGCGCAGATTTCTGCTATCACTCCCTGTGGAGACTAGACCATGAGCGAAGTAAAAGACGTTATTGTTCAGGGGCTGTGGAAAAACAACTCCGCGCTGGTTCAGCTGCTGGGGATGTGTCCTCTGCTCGCCGTGACCTCTACCGCCACCAACGCTCTTGGGCTTGGGCTGGCGACGACGCTGGTTCTTACCCTGACTAACCTGACCATTTCCAGCCTGCGTCGCTGGACGCCGGCGGAAATCCGTATTCCGATTTACGTTATGATCATCGCTTCGGTGGTGAGCGTCGTCCAGATGCTGATCAACGCTTATGCGTTCGGCCTTTATCAGTCTCTGGGGATTTTTATCCCGCTTATCGTCACCAACTGCATTGTGGTCGGGCGCGCTGAGGCCTTTGCCGCGAAAAAAGGTCCGGCGCTATCGGCGCTGGATGGTTTTTCCATCGGCATGGGGGCGACCTGCGCGATGTTTGTCCTCGGCTCGATGCGGGAAATTCTCGGCAACGGTACCCTGTTTGATGGTGCCGATAGCCTGCTCGGCAGTTGGGCAAAGGTTCTGCGTATAGAAGTATTTCATACCGATACGCCGTTCCTGCTGGCAATGCTGCCGCCGGGCGCATTTATTGGCCTCGGCATGATGTTGGCGGTAAAATACCTCATTGATGAACGTAGCAAACAGCGCAAAGCCAAAGCGGCGCAGGCCGGGATCGTTGCGCCCTCTGATGTGACGGGAAAAGCATAGGATGAACAAGAGTAAACGCCTGGAGATCCTCACCAGGCTCAGGGATAACGACCCGCACCCCACTACGGAGCTGAATTTTAACTCGCCGTTTGAATTATTGATCGCCGTGCTGCTCTCGGCGCAGGCTACCGACGTTAGCGTCAATAAAGCTACGGCGAAACTCTACCCGGTCGCCAACACGCCGGCGGCGATGCTGGCGCTGGGCGTAGAGGGCGTCAAGTCGTACATTAAGACCATCGGCCTGTTCAACAGTAAAGCAGAAAACGTCATTAAGACCTGCCGGATCCTGCTTGAGCAGCATAACGGCGAAGTACCGGAAGACAGAGCCGCGCTTGAGGCGCTTCCCGGCGTCGGGCGCAAAACCGCTAACGTCGTGTTGAACACCGCCTTCGGCTGGCCGACAATCGCCGTCGATACGCACATTTTCCGCGTTTGCAACCGGACACAATTTGCGCCTGGTAAAAACGTTGAACAGGTGGAAGAGAAGCTGTTAAAGGTGGTTCCGGCGGAATTCAAAGTGGACTGCCATCACTGGTTGATTCTGCACGGCCGTTATACCTGTATCGCCCGTAAACCGCGCTGCGGTTCCTGCCTGATTGAAGATCTTTGCGAGTTTAAAGAGAAGGTCTACTCCTGACCCTACCGGAGCCATAACCCTTCATAAGTCATGGCTCTGGTGCATACCCCATTTTTCCGATGTTCACGCCATCGATTTAGCCTTTTTATGGCTTATTATTCCGCTATATAACCATCGATCAGCTTATTCATTTTTTTCAGAGGCAAAATTTCTATACATTTGTGATCCAGATCACTGAGTCAATTTCTTGTTGCTTTGTTGTTAACTTATTAATACGAAAACCTGCTGATTTAAATACCTCCAACTTAAATACCAACACAATAACCCATCATTTTTTAGGATTTTGGGCTATATCACTGGATGCAAGCGCAAACAGCAGAACATATGGCCTTAATGCAAAAACTTTCCGATTCTGACAGATAAAAACGCTGCCATTAACGAAACGCTGAAATTTAACTCTGCATAACATTTATATGTCCGGTGTATTATAACGCTCAGGATATGTGTAACAGATTATTGCAAAGCTATTGCCTGATGGCACAGGATAGTGAACATTACCTGCCGTTTTCCCTCCAGAATAACTATAAAGGCGGCGGTCTGCGAAGATTGCGCCCCGAGCACCCCCCGTTAATATGGGATGTAAAAAAAGAGGTATTTGTGTCTACTGCAAACAATAAACCAACGGAGAGCGTGAGTTTAAACGCTTTCAAACAACCACGATCGTTCTATCTCATCTTCTCTATTGAGCTATGGGAACGTTTTGGTTTCTACGGCCTGCAAGGGATTATGGCCGTTTACCTGGTTAAACAGCTGGGTATGTCAGAAGCGGATTCTATCACTCTGTTCTCCTCCTTTAGCGCCCTGGTATACGGTCTGGTGGCGATTGGCGGCTGGCTGGGCGACAAGGTGCTCGGCACCAAGCGCGTCATTATGCTCGGCGCCATCGTTCTGGCTATCGGCTACGGCCTGGTCGCGTGGTCCGGACACGATGCGGGCATCGTGTATATGGGGATGGCAACGATTGCCGTGGGTAATGGCCTGTTTAAGGCTAACCCCTCTTCCCTGCTCTCGACCTGCTATGAAAAGAACGATCCGCGTCTGGACGGTGCATTTACCATGTACTATATGTCCGTCAATATCGGCTCCTTCTTCTCTATGCTGGCGACACCGTGGCTGGCGGCAAAATTCGGCTGGAGCGTCGCTTTCGCTCTGAGCTTTGTAGGCCTGGTGATCACCATCGTCAACTTCGCTTTCTGCCAGCGCTGGGTTAAGCAGTACGGTTCCAAACCTGACTTCGCACCGGTGCACGTGGGCAAACTGCTGGCCACTATCGTTGGCGTGGTCGTTCTGGTCGCGATTGCAACCTGGCTGCTGCACAACCAGGGCATTGCACGTATGGCGCTGGGCGTGGTTGCTCTGGGCATCATCGTTATCTTTGCTAAAGAGGCCTTTGCGATGCACGGCGCGCCGCGTCGCAAAATGATCGTTGCGTTTATTCTGATGCTGCAGGCGATCATCTTCTTTGTGCTGTATAGCCAGATGCCGACCTCCCTCAACTTCTTTGCTATTCGCAACGTTGAACACTCTCTGCTGGGTATCGCTTTTGAACCTGAACAGTATCAGGCGCTGAACCCGTTCTGGATCATTATCGGTAGCCCGATTCTTGCCGCCATTTACAACAAGATGGGCGACACCCTGCCAATGCCGATGAAGTTCGCTATTGGTATGGTCCTGTGCTCCGGCGCCTTCCTCGTGCTGCCGCTGGGCGCGAAGTTCGCCAGCGATGCGGGTATCGTCAACGTCAGCTGGCTGGTGATTAGCTACGGTCTGCAGAGTATCGGTGAACTGATGATCTCCGGCCTGGGCCTGGCGATGGTTGCGCAGCTGGTTCCGCAGCGCCTGATGGGCTTCATCATGGGCAGCTGGTTCCTGACAACCGCTGGCGCTAACCTGATCGGCGGCTACGTTGCGAACATGATGGCAGTACCGGACAACGTCACTGACCCGCTGATGTCGCTGGAAGTTTACGGCCGCGTGTTCCTGCATATCGGTGTCGCAACTGGCGTTATCGCTATCCTGATGCTGCTGACGGCGCCGAAGCTGAACCGCATGACCCAGGACGATGATAAAACGGCAAAAGCCAGCGATACCGCCACGGCTTAAGCTCCCTGGGAAAACCGATAAATTAAACCGCTAACGCTCTGTTAGCGGTTTTTTTTTGCCCCTGGGCGGACTAACATACAGAAAACCGCAGCCACGAGGAGTCACCGATGAAACTGTTCTATAAATCCGGCGCTTGTTCTCTAGCCTCGCATATCGCGCTACGCGAAAGCGGGCTGGACTTTACCCTGCAGGGCGTTGACGTGATGAAAAAACGCCTTGAAAACGGGGAGGATTATTTGCTGGTTAACCCCAAGGGTCAGGTACCGGCGCTGCTGCTGGACGATGACGTGCTGCTGACGGAAGGCGTGGCCATTATGCAGTATATCGCCGATCGCGTACCGGACCGCCAGCTGCTGGCGCCAGTAGGAAGCATCGCCCGCTACCAGACCCTGGAGTGGCTAAACTACGTGGCGACGGAACTGCATAAAGGCTTTACACCGCTGTTTCGCCCGGATACGCCGGAAGATTTCAAACCTATCGCCCGCGCGCAGCTGGATAAGAAAATGCAGTACGTGAACGAATGTCTGCAGGATAAAGAGTGGATTAACGGGCATCGTTTCACCATTGCGGATGGCTACCTGTTCACCGTACTGCGCTGGGCCTACGCCGTGAAGCTGAATATGGAAGGTTATAGCAATATCGCGGCCTGGATGAAACACGTTGCCGCGCGCCCGGCCGTAGCCGCTGCTCTTGAGGCTGAAGGGCTGAAGTAAAACCGATGCTTGCCCGACATGTCGGGCAAGTTCATACCCGCCTTAAAGCTGGGTGGCGCTAAAGTAGTGCTCCGGCTGCGCAATACGATCCTGAGCCGCCACAACCTGAAGCTCATATTCCTGCATGTTTTTAGTCGCCAGCATGATTTCATAAACCGCGGCGGTCACGTGCTCCAGCGCATCGCGCAGAGTGGCGCCCTGCAGCAGTTTGACCAGCAGCAGCCCGCTGGTAACGTCACCGACGCCTACCGGCTGGCGCATGCCAAAATCCACCAGCGGACGGCTGATATGCCAGGCTTCCTGCGCGGTAACCAGCAGCATCTCAAAACGATCCATACTCAGTCCGGCACGCGAGAGATGCTTCACCAGCACCACTTCCGGCCCCTGAGCAATCAGCTCGCGCGCGGCCAAAACCGCCTCGTTAACGTTTGCCACCGGATGCCCGCAGAGGATCTCCAGCTCAATCAGATTTGGCGCAATAATATCGCTTGCCGGCAGGGCGTAGCGCACGTGAAACTCCGCTACGCCCGGCGCCACGATGCAGCCCTTTTCCGGATGACCCATTACCGGGTCGCAGAAATATTTCGCAGCCGGATTGGCGGCTTTAACCTGACGCACGATGCCAAGAATATGTTCGCCCTGTTCAGCCGATCCCAGATAGCCGCTTAGCACGGCGTCACAGCGCTGCAGTTGGTTAATATCGGCAATCCCCTGAACAATCTCCGTCAAATGCGCTGGCGGCATCACGCAGCCGGTCCATTTACCGTATTGGGTATGATTGGAGAATTGTACGGTATTAAGCGGCCAGACGTTGGCGCCAAGGCGGCGCATCGGAAATTCAGCGGCGCTGTTGCCCGCATGGCCAAACACAACGTGGGACTGGATGGCGAGGATGTTCTTCATCTTAATTACCTGAGAGCAAAAAATAAGGGGCGCGGTTTCCCACGCCCCTGCCTTTACGCAATTACTTCCAGCAGACCAGACAGTAATTTTTCTTACCGCGGCGCAGTAAGGTGTAGCGACCAAAGAGACGGTCGGCATCGACAAATACGTATTCCGGGTCGGACTGTTTTTCGCCGTTGATGGTCACCGCATTGGATGCGATGGTTTTACGCGCCTGACCGCGGGACGGCTGCAGTTCAGAATCCACCAGCGCCTGCATCAGATCGGCGCCTTTATCCATTTCGATCATCGGCACGCCATCCTGCGCCAGCTGTTCGAAATCGGCTTCGCTCAAATCGCTCAGGTTGCCGTTGAACAGGCTCTCGGTAATGCGTTTTGCCGCCACCAGACCTTCTTCACCGTGCACCAGACGGGTCACCTGCTCGGCCAGCACGTACTGGGCGCGCGGCGCTTTACCGCTGTTTTTGTCTTCCTCCTCCAGGGCATTGATTTCGGCTATGTCCATAAAGGTGAAGAACTTAAGGAAGCGATAAACATCGGCATCCGCGGTGTTGATCCAGAACTGGTAGAACTTATACGGACTGGTTTTCTTCGGATCGAGCCACACTGCGCCGCCTTCGGTTTTACCGAATTTCGTTCCGTCGGCTTTGGTGATCAGCGGAACGGTGAGGCCAAAGACCTGATTCTGGTGCAGACGGCGGGTCAGGTCGATACCGGAAGTAATGTTACCCCACTGGTCAGAACCGCCGATTTGCAGCGCCACGCCGTGCAGCTTGTTCAGGCAAGCAAAGTCGTAGCCTTGCAGCAGGTTGTAGGAGAACTCGGTAAAAGAGATGCCCTGGTCGTCGCGATTCAGACGCTGCTTCACCGCTTCTTTGTTAATCATCTGATTTACGGAGAAGTGCTTGCCGATATCACGCAGGAAGGTGAGCACGTTCATGCTGCCAAACCAGTCGTAGTTATTCGCGGCGATGGCAGAGTTATCACCGCAATCAAAGTCGAGGAAAGGCGCGACCTGTTTGCGAATTTTATCTACCCACTCCTGCACGGTATCTTCAGTGTTCAGTTTACGCTCAGCGGCTTTAAAGCTCGGGTCGCCAATGAGACCCGTCGCGCCGCCAACCAGCGCAACAGGCTTATGGCCCGCCTGCTGAAAGCGTTTCAGGCATAACAATGGAACAAGATGCCCCAAGTGCAAGCTGTCGGCGGTAGGGTCGAAGCCGCAATAGAGCGCGATCGGGCCTTGCGCCAGTCGCTCTGCTAACGCTTCCTCGTCCGTCACCTGGGCTACCAGCCCCCGCTCCTGCAATTGTTTAATCAAGTTACTGCTTGCCATCAAATTCTCCATCTATAAACGACTGCACCTCTGCCGGTACACGACTTTTCGCCAGACGCGAAAAAAAACATCTATACCCTAAATAATTCGAGTTGCAGGAAGGCGGCAAGTGAACGACAAATTCGTCAGGAACGAATTTGAACAACCGAAGATGACCTTCGGTCAGGGACATGGATGTCCCTGATTCATCCCGATGAGCTTACTGTAGTAAGTGATTCGGGTGAGTGAACGCAGCCAACGCACATGCAACTTGAAGTATGACGGGTATACGCAAAATTGTTCAAGCTGCATCGCGGCGGCAAGCATATGAAAGCTCAGGGAACTTACACAGGTAAGCGACAGAGCGGGCAGGCGCAGCGGATAAAGATGCAGCTTGAAAAATGAAGCGTATAGAATAAAGCGCCAGGCCACGATGCACCAGCGCTTAAGACAACATTTTTGCGTCCTTTATGGCGCCAGTCGGTCGATCTGCCAGCCGCTGTTTTGACGCTGATAGAGAAAACGATCGTGCAGACGATGCTCTCCGCCCTGCCAGAACTCCATCTGTTCAATACTGACGCGGAATCCGCCCCAGAAGCTCGGCAGCGGAACTTCGCCCTGCTGGAACTTTTGCTTCAGCTCGAGGAACTTACTTTCGAGGATGCCGCGAGCCGAAATACGGCTGGACTGCTGCGATACCCAGGCGCCAATCTGACTGTCGCGCGGGCGGCTGTGGAAATATTTGACTACTTCCAGCGTCGACAGGCGTTCCGCTTTACCGATAACCATGACCTGGCGCTCCAGCATATGCCATGGAAACAGCAGGCTGATGCGGGGATTTTTTTCAATCTGGTGGGCTTTGCGGCTGCCGAGGTTGGTATAAAACACCAGGCCTTTCTCATCGTAGTGCTTGAGCAACACAATGCGCTGGTAAGGCTGCGAGTTTTCATCAACGGTCGCGACAACCATCGCCGTCGGGTCAGCGAGCTTCGCATCACAGGCCTGCCGCAGCCAGCGTTCAAATAATGCCAGGGGTTCGGCAGGAAGGTCGTGGCGACGCAGGCCACCACGGGTATATTCACGGCGCAGATGCGCAATTTGCTGCAATTCGTCGTTATCAGACATGGCAATTGAGAAAGTCATCAATGGGTGGCGTTATTGTGCGCCCCCATGACTGAAATCTCAACGTTTGGCGGTTTGCAGCTGACAGTTTTCCAGCACAATACGGTCGCGTTTATAAACGGTGGCGCTATCGCCTTTAGACCAGAAGACGTATACGCCATCGGTATAGCGCGCGCCGGAGGCGGAGAGACCCTGCTGTAAATTTAACTGCTGGTTGTCGTAAATGAAGCTGACCTGCTGGCGAGTATTATTGAGATGGACGGTTAACGGTTTTTGCTCGCACTGGTACTCGAGGGTATCCGTGTTCATCCGCTCAACAAACTGGTTGTAGTAGCTACAGCCTGCGAGCATAAAAGGTACAGCAAGAATAAGTATTTTTTTCATCAGTATGCCTTCGACTTTCCCGGTCCGGGAAGGCATAACGCCCTCCCTCAACGTTGGCCAGTTTACGAAGAAACCGGCGCGGGTGATTTCAGTTAACTCTGATTTTGCTGCGGATTGGCCGGGAAAATAGCGCCCAGTACGGTTGCCTGCGACGCGCCGGTCACGGAAGGGAGATTGCCGGGTAAACCGGCGAGGGTACGCCACGCCAGCCACGCGAAAGCCAGCGCTTCCATATCATCACCGCTAATGCCCGCCTCATCGGTCGTCGACACTTCGGTTCCCGGCAACAGCGCCGCCAGACGAGCCATCAGTAGCGGGTTACGCGCACCGCCGCCGCATACCAGTAGACGCTCGCAGCCTCCGCTTAGCAGCACCTGTTCGCTGATGCTGACGGCGGTCAGTTCGGCCAGGGTCGCCTGAACATCCTGGGCACGAAGCCCCGGATAACGCGCCAGATGCTGCGTGAGCCAGCCGTAGTTAAAGTATTCGCGCCCGGTACTCTTCGGCGCCGGCAGGGCAAACCAGGGATCGCTGAGCATATCCTGCAGCAGCGGCAGCACAATTTTCCCCTCGCTGGCCCACTGCGCGTCTTTATCATAGGGTTTGCCGCACTGGCGCCAGACCCACGCGTCCATCAGCATGTTGCCTGGCCCCGTGTCGTATCCACGTACCGGCTGCCCCGGCGCCAGTAAAGAGAGATTGGCAATACCGCCGATATTGAGAATCATGCGGCGCTCTACCGGATGCGCCAGCAGCGCATGATGGAAAGCCGGAACCAGCGGCGCCCCCTGCCCCCCGAGCGCCATATCGCGGCGGCGAAAGTCTCCGACCACGGTTACGCCGGTGCGCGCGGCAATCTGATTATTGTCGCCTATCTGCATAGTGTGCGGCGCATCACCCGTTGGCTCATGCCAGACCGTTTGCCCATGGCAGCCGATGGCGATGATATCTACTGCCTGTAGCTTTTCCTGAGCCATTAGCGCCAGAACCGCATCGGCAAACAGCCGCCCCAGCCGCGTATCCAGCCGCCCTAGCTGCGAAAGCGTGAGCGGCTGCCCCTGACAGATAGCCAGAATCTGTTCTTTAATCGCAATGGGGATGGGATACGTCAGGCTGGCCTGCTGGGCGACCAGATCTTCATTAATTGCTGCAAGCACAACATCCACACCATCAAGGCTGGTGCCGGACATGACGCCGATAAAGCGGCCTGATTTCATACGCTTTCCTTCATTCCATGACTCTCGTATATCCCCACACTCCACCATAAACGAGGGGGCAATGCTATGCTGCTATAATACTTTTTAACAATACAAGCAGCGCGATGGTACTTAGCGTAAAGAACTTATGTTTAGTTTAGGTTGAGACGACTCTGATTATTATTTTTTGTATAGTCACGGTATCTGCTATGCCAGCAGACGCTTAAATGCCATATAATTGGCTACAAGGAAGTTCAACAGAACGCTTCTTGTGAACAGGAGATTCATAAATGATTTTACGTGTTTTGGCTGTCTCGATGATTGGTTTTACGCTTGCAGGTTGCGTCAGCAACAGCGGCCTGTCCGGCGATGTTTACTCCGCATCCGAAGCCAAACAGGTCCAAAGTGTGACCTACGGCACCATTGTGCATACCCGCGCGGTTCAGATTCAGGGCGGAGATGAAAGCAATGCTATCGGCGCCATTGGCGGCGCGGTGCTCGGTGGTTTCCTGGGTAACACCATCGGCGGCGGCACGGGTCGCTCTCTGGCAACCGCAGCAGGCGCTGTCGCGGGCGGCGTAGCCGGTCAGGGCGTCCAGGGCGCAATGAACAAAACCCAGGGCGTTGAGCTGGAAATTCGCAAAGATGATGGCAACACCATCATGGTGGTACAGAAACAAGGCAGCACGCCGTTCTCCGTCGGACAACGCGTGGCTATCGCCGGCAGCGGCAGCCAGGTTACCGTATCCCCGCGCTAAATCTTTTCCCTGCGGCCCTTGCGGGCCGCTCATTTATATAAAATATGTATCATTTATCATAATAAATAAACACTGCAAATATATTTATATTTTTTCGCCTCCCATCCACAACTTGCGCCTGCTCAATATTCTCCCCTCCGCTATCAAGTAATCTGCATCCTGTATTACGCAAAACATTTACGACAGTGACGTCGTTTTACCTTTGCCCTTTTATTCAGGGATGTTGACTATGTTTATTAATCTCAAACGCTTGCCTGACAGGCTATTTCTTTACGCTGTTGTATGCGGTTTTTCTATTGCTACGATTAATTTCGTTACCGGCTCATTAATTCATCGTATCTCTACAACTTCATCAATGCTGTTTCCCGTATTGACTATCTCACTGATGGGTTTCCATATTATGATTGCCTGTTTTATGGGCATGAAATATCTGTGCGATAAAAAGCAGCTGTACCTGGCGCCAATAGCCTTCGCTTTTGCCTGTTCGGCCCTGTTGATGCTCGGGACCATAGGCAGCTACCCGGACTGGCTGGTATGCGCCCAGGGGCGCCCCATCAACCAGAATGACGCGCTAATTTTTTATTTTTTCCGCAACGTCATGATGGCCGTTTTATTTATAACTTCGATCGTTTTATATCGGCTTCGCCACCGTACCACTCATTCAGGAAAAATTCACGGTCTGGTACTGCTGGGTTGTTTTATTTTGATCGCCGCCACGCTCATATTGTCGTGGGTTCATTCCAGCAACTCACCATTACTGAGCATTGAATTCATTGATAATCTGACCTATACCTTTACGCCGCTATGGCATAACCGGGTCGGCTGGGTATTAATTGGCACATGGTCATTTACGCTGATTTTACTTATTAGCCTGACCCGGCTACGCAATATATTCTGGTACAGCGGCGCCTTTTTTTGTACCGCCTATATATTTACGCTGCTGGTTCTGCTCTCTACGGTCAACGGTAACGCTCATTCCTGGAACCAGGCGCGGCTCTTTGAAACGCTGAGCACTCTGTTTTTGATTTTAGTTCTGCTTGTAGATGTTTTTATCCTCTACCGGGAGTCAAACGAAAGGTACGTTCGCTCGTACCAGAATTCTATTCGCGATCCCCTGACCCGCCTGTATAACCGCAGCTATTTCTACGACACCCTGAATCAACGATTAACAAAAGTCTCTGCATCACAGCCGCTATCGGTCATTGTCTGCGATCTTGACCGCTTTAAGCGCATCAACGACACGTACGGCCACGTGCAGGGAGATAAGGTCATTCAGTTTGCTGCCAGCGTGCTGCAGAATAACGTGCGCCAGGAGGACATTGCCGCGCGTATCGGCGGGGAAGAGTTCGCCCTGCTGCTGGTCAATATCGGCGCCAACGAAGCGCTGGCCATTGCCGAACGCATCCGCCTGTCCGTCAGTGAACGGCATGAAGGGTTACCGGAAATAATGACCATCAGTATGGGGGTTTTCACCACTCAGGATGCGCATGTTGCGGCGGAGGAGTGCGTCAAGCGCGCTGATACCGCCATGTACGAAGCGAAAAACACCGGGCGTAATCGCGTAGTCGTCTGGCAGGCGTAAATAAAAAAGAGGCCTTGAGAAGATTCAAGGCCTCGTTAAGGTCAATCTTTTGCCTGGAGATCGAGGATGTTGTGTTCAAGTTTACGAATCAAATTGAGCAGCGTTTCCACCTCTTCTTTAGAAACGCCGGCCAGAATCTCATCACGCGTTTTGCCGATAACCTCTTCCATTTCGTTGATCAGGGGTTCGGCTTTTTCGGTAAGCTTGATACGTTTTGCCCGCCGATCGTTTGCACAGGTCTGGCGAGAAATAAGCCCCTTTTCCTCCAGCTGGTCGAGCGTGCGAACCAGCGAAGGCTGCTCAATACCAATGGCTTTCGCCAGCTGAATCTGCGACTGTTCAGGCGGCAGCTGGTGAATGTTATGCAGCGTGACCCAGTGCGTCTGCGTTAACTCCAGAGGTTTCAGGCGATGGTCGATTAGCGCGCGCCAGACGCGTACCAAACGTGCCAGATCAGAACCAAGTGGCGATTCCAATTTCATCTCCTTATAATTAGCTTGCTAAGTTATTATACTGATTTTAGAATAGTGTGCAGCATTTAAATTACCAAAACAAATGAATTACCTGATTCACTAAAATCAGAACAATGATTTACAATGTGAATAATCGCATAACCTGAACATTCATCCTGAAACGGCAAAGGATTTTTGCTTGTGAAACTGAGTCTTAACACTACCGGATTGCCGCTCCAGGACCTGGTGTTCGGCGCTTCGGTCTATTTTCCTCCTGTCTTTAAAGCCGTTCTGCTGGGCTTCTTTATCTGGTTGGTCGTTCATCGTCAGCTGCGGGACTGGATGTACGCAGGTGAAATCTGGCACCCCCTGCTCATGGATCTCTCCTTCTTTGCGCTCTCCGTTTGTCTGGCGCTGGTTTTACTGACTATCTGGTAATGTTCATTACATGAAGAAACTAAAATATTTATCCACGCTGCTGGTCGCCGCGCTGGCCATTATTGCCGCCTGGCTGGTCTGGAATTACTACACGCAGTCCCCGTGGACCCGCGACGGGAAAGTCCGGGCCGAGCAGGTAGGCGTTACGCCGCAGGTGTCCGGGAGCATCCTGCAGCTCAACGTACGCGATAACCAGCTGGTTAAGGCCGGTGAAGTGCTGTTCAGAATTGATGATACGCCTTATAAAATTGCGCTGCTCAACGCCCAGGCCCAGCTCGACAAGGCTCGAGCTGAAGTTGCCCGCGCGCAGGCTGAACAGAAAAAAGCCGCCAGCGATGCCGCTCGCCGACGCCATCTCTCCGAGAATTTCATCTCCGCAGAAGATTTAGAAAACGCCAATACTGCGCTTAATACCGCTAATACTAACCTGGCAGCGGCTAAGGCCGTCGTGGGAGCCGCCCAGGCCACCCTCGATCATGCCCAATGGCAGCTCGCGCAGACCGAAATTAAGGCCCCGGTTGACGGCTGGGTAACGAACCTTTCGACCCGCATTGGCGACTACGCAACCGTAGGCCATCCGCTTTTTGCCCTCGTCGACAGCCACTCCTTTTACGTGATCGGTTATTTTGAAGAAACGAAACTGCGTAATATCCGTCCCGGCGATAGCGCGCAGATCGTCCTCTATAGCAGCAAAGAAAAGTTACAGGGTCACGTAGGCAGTATCGGACGCGCTATTGTCGATCAGAGCGTAGAGAGCGGAAGTGGTCTGGTGGCGAATATTAAACCGAATATTCCCTGGGTACGCCTTGCCCAGCGCGTGCCGGTGCGCATTGAGTTTGACCATCTGCCGCCGGATATCACGTTGGTCTCCGGTACCACCTGCACCGTTGCCATTGGCCCACAGTAATGAAGCTACAGGCCCTGACGTGGCGCTCTCTTCCCTGGATTAAGGCCAGCCGTCCGCAGTGGCGCTATGCCCTGCGTAACGGGATTGCCATGTGCCTGGCGTTGAGCGTCGCCTACTGGCTGAATCTTGACGAACCCTACTGGGCGATGACTTCCGCCGCGGTAGTCAGCTTTCCCACCGTCGGCGGCGTGATCAGCAAAAGCTTTGGCCGTATTGCCGGCAGCCTGCTCGGCGCCTGCGCGGCGCTGCTGCTGGCCGGCCATACGCTCAACGATCCGTGGCTATTTCTTTTTAGTATATCGGCGTGGATAGCTCTCTGTACCTGGGCCTGCGCGATGTTCACCAATAACGTCGCCTATGCATTCCAGCTTGCGGGCTACACCTGCGCGATTATCGCTTTCCCGGTTATCAATATTACCGATGCTAACGAACTGTGGACTATCGCCCAGTCGCGCGTCTGCGAGGTTATCGTCGGTATATTGTGCGGCGGGCTAATGATGATGATTTTACCGAGTACCTCCGACGGCACCACGCTACTGAGCGCGCTAAAAAATATGCATGCCCGCCTGCTGGAACACGCCAGTCTGCTGTGGGTCCCGGAAACAACCGATGCTATCCGCGCCGCGCACGAGAGCGTGATTGGGCAAATCCTGACCATGAATCTGCTGCGCATTCAGGCCTTCTGGAGCCATTATCGCTTTCGCCGGCAAAATCCGCTGCTCAACTACTTGCTACATCAGCAGCTACGAATGACCAGCGTCATTTCGAGCCTGCGGCGGATGCTGCTTAACTGGCCCGCCGCGCCCGCTCGTACTCGCGAGATTCTGGAGTCTTTGCTCAGCGAGTTAGCGCTTTCAAACGCCGATGCTTACAGCGTTGCCCGCATTATCGCGCCGCTTGCGCCGCCCGCCGATGCCGACTACCGACACATCGCCTTCTGGAAGCGCCTGCGCTATTTTTGTCGCCTGTATCTGGAGAGCAGCCGCTGGCTCAAGCGCATCGAAAACGCCACCGCGATCACCGAATTCAACGTACCTTCCGCACCCGCGCTGGCCCGCCATACCGATCAGGCCGAAGCTCTCTGGAACGGGGTTCGCGCTTTTTGCGCGCTGGTGATGGTCGGCGCATGGGGTATAAGCACCCAGTGGCAGGCCTGCGCTGCAGCGCTTACTCTGGCGGCTATCTGCTGCGTGCTGTATTCGGTTTCACCCTCACCGTTTAAATCATTAACGCTTTTAATGCGTACCCTGATCCTGCTTTCGCTCTTTAGCTTTGTCGTGAAATTTGGCCTGATGGTGCAGATAACCGATTTATGGCAGTTTTTGCTATTTCTGTTTCCCCTGCTGACCACCATGCAGTTGCTCAAACAGCAGATGCCAAAGCTCGCCGGACTGTGGGGGCAGTTGATCGTTTTTATGGGCTCATTTATTTCGGTCACCAACCCGCCGGTGTACGACTACGCTTCGTTTCTTAATGATAATCTGGGAAAAATCATTGGGGTAGGACTTGCCTGGCTGGCTTTCGCCATTATCAGTCCAGGTTCAGACGCGCGTAAAAGCCGTCGGCACATCCGTGCGTTACGGCGTCACTTTGTCGACCAATTGAGTCGTCGTCCGCAGCATAGTGAACATGAATTTGAGTCGCTGGTTTATCATCACATTAGCCAGCTTAGCAACAGTCAGGATGCGCTGGCGCGCCGCTGGCTGCTGCGCTGGGGCGTCGTGTTACTCAATTGTTCCCACGTGGTGTGGCAACTACGCGACTGGGAAACGCGCTCCGACCCGCTCTCGCAGGTGCGCGATCTGTGCATTAGCCTGCTGCGTGACGTGATGAGCGAGCGCGGCGTTCAGCAGCGCCCTCTCGCTTCAACGCTGCAGGAACTGCAGCGCATCTGCGACGCGCTTAATCGCCACCACCAGCCCGCCGCCAGAGAGCTGGCGGCGGTTATCTGGCGACTCTGGTGCGCCCTGTCTCAGCTGGAACAGGCGCCGATCGCAGGAACGTTGACGGAAAGGACTACTTGATGACGCCGCAGGCGAAGCGCTCGCCGCCACCGCCGAGAGGCTGCGGGCTGTCGGACATATTATCGCCCCCCACGTGAATCATCAGCGCCTTGCCTTTCACTTCATCGAGGGTTTTTAAACGCGGCGCGACCACCGGCTGGGTGGCTTTTCCGTCGTTATTAACCACCAGGAACGGCAGATCGCCGAGATGACCGGCGCCGTCAGGACCTTCATGCTTTCCGGTGTTTTGCGGATCGTAATGTCCGCCGGCTGCGCCAGCGGCGACGGCTTTACCTTCTTTGATGGCCGGCTGGCAGCTACCGTTGGCGTGAATATGGAAGCCGTGCTCGCCGGGAGGCAGCGCTTTCAGGTCCGGAGTAAACTCGAGACCTTTCGCGGTTTCACTAATTTTCACGCTACCGATGGCCTGACCAACGCTCTGGCTGGTCACAAGATTGATATCGACGCTTTCGCTGGCCGCCTGCGCGCCCGCACAGGCGGCCAGGGTAAGTATGGCGAGAATACATCGTTGCATAACACCTCCTCAATGGCTCTATCACTATTCAGTGTAGGCCATTGCTGAGGTGTCGGTGTTTACGGAACGTCGTAGCCTAAGGCCGCTTTGCGAATGCGGAACCACTGCTGACGGCTCATATTTAGCTTTTCAGCGACAACCGCCGAGCGCACGCGCTCAATTTTTCCTGAACCGATAATTGGCAGCGGCTGCGACGGCAGACGCAGGATCCAGGCGTACACCACCTGCTCAATGCTTTCCGCATTGAGCTCCTGAGCGACGCGGGCCAGCTCATCGCGCAGCGGCTGGAAGCTTTCGTCGTTAAACAAACGACCGCCGCCGAGGCAGGACCAGGCCATCGGTCGGATGCGCAGCTGCTGAAGCTGATCGAGCGTACCGTCAAGCAGCAGCGGCTGGTGAACCGGGGAAATTTCCACCTGATTAGTCGCCAGGGTAAACGGCAGGCGCGACTGCAGCAGGGTAAACTGGGCGGGGGTAAAGTTCGACACGCCGAAGTGGCGAACCTTGCCGCTATGATGTAAAGCCAGGAAGGCCTCAGCCACTTCGTCAGCATCCATCAGCGGGTCCGGGCGATGAATCAGCAGCAGGTCCAGATGGTCGGTCGCCAGATTACGCAGCGACTGCTCCGCGCTCAGCACAATATGGTCGCGGTCGGTAATATAGTGGCCGATGGTATTTTCTGCCCGCGCTTTCGTGGCAATTCCGCATTTGGTGACGATCTCCATCCGGTTGCGCAGATGGGGCGCCAGCTTTAACGCTTCGCCAAACGCCGCCTCACAGCGATAGTCGCCGTAAATATCGGCATGATCGATGGTGGTGATGCCCAGATCCAGGTGTTGCTCCACAAAGCCCACCAGCGCCTGAGCGGACATCTTCCAGTCCATCAGACGCCAGTAGCCCATCACGAAACGAGAGAATTCCGGCCCCTGGGGAGCCATAGCAATACGCTGAACCATAACAGCTTCCTCAATAAAAAAGTGTCCTGAGTATACGCAATTTTTTGCTTAAAACAGTGAGGGTTGCTGCGGTTCTTCCGCACTATCCTGCTTAGCTGCGCGTAATTTACGCAGCAGCCGCTGGCGACACAGACGCAGAACATCCTGCTTTTGCGCATCGCTCATTTTCTGCCAGTTGAAACGCTCATCGCGGCTACGCATGCACCCCCGGCAGTAGCCGCGTTCATCAGACTGACAAATCCCCCGGCAGGGACTCTGTACCGGGAAGAACTCCAGTTGTTCAGCCACTTCGCCTCTCCAGCCGCTCATCTCTGTCTTTATTGAAGACGTTTCATCCGCCGTACGCAAATTTTGTTCGTCGCCCTCTGCGCCAGGCAGCATTTTTAATTATGGCTTGCATTAGACCAATCGGTCTATTACAGTGAGCGCCATGAACAAACACAGTGAATGCAATACCCGCGAACATATCCTGGCCACCGGCGAGCAGCTTTGTATGCATCGGGGTTTTACCGGTATGGGGCTGAGTGAACTGCTAAAAACAGCGGAAGTGCCGAAAGGTTCTTTCTATCACTATTTTCGCTCTAAAGAAGCCTTTGGCGTAGCGCTGCTCGACCATCACTACGCCGGATATCTTCAGCGCCTGGTTGAGCATTTTGCCCACGGCGAGGGAAACTATCGCGACCGCCTTTTGGCCTACTATCAGCATACGCTGACCCAGTTTTGCCAGCAGGGCATCATTAGTGGCTGCCTGACGGTGAAGCTGTCGGCAGAGGTCTGCGATCTGTCGGAAGATATGCGCACCGCGATGGATAAAGGGGCCAGTCAGATCATTACCCTGCTGGCCGATGCGCTGGAGCAAGGTCGTCAGGAAGGTAGCCTGACGTTTGACGGTGACGCATTAACGCTCTCGCAGGTGCTTTACTCTCTGTGGCTGGGGGCGAATCTGCAGGCCAAGATTACGCACAGCGCAACGCCGCTGGAAAGCGCCCTGGCCCACGCTAAAAAAATTATTGCTGCGCCTGCCCTATAACAGGCGTTTTTATTTAACCCGTTTCAAGACGACCGGTCTACTCAGGAGTCATTATGTCAGAATCAAAGTTGTTTACCCCGTTGAAAGTAGGTGCGGTAACCGTGCCGAATCGCGTGTTTATGGCTCCGCTAACGCGTCTGCGCAGTATTGAGCCGGGGGATATTCCCACCCCGCTGATGGGCGAATACTACCGCCAGCGCGCCAGCTCCGGCCTGATTATTTCCGAAGCGACCCAGATTTCCGCTCAGGCTAAAGGCTACGCGGGTGCGCCAGGGCTGCACAGTCCGGAACAGATTGCCGCATGGAAAAAGATCACCGCCGGCGTCCACGCTGAAAACGGGCGTATTGCCGTCCAGTTGTGGCATACCGGGCGTATTTCGCACAGCAGCATCCAGCCCGGCGGCGCCGCCCCGGTTGCGCCATCGGCCATCAGCGCGGGCACCCGGACTTCGCTGCGCGACGAAAACGGCCATGCCATTCGCGTTGACACCTCAATGCCGCGCGCGCTCGAAACCCACGAGATCCCGGGGATCGTTGATGATTTCCGTCAGGCGGTAGGTAACGCCCGCGATGCCGGATTCGATCTTGTCGAACTGCACTCCGCCCACGGTTACCTGCTGCACCAGTTCCTTTCCCCTTCTGCCAACCATCGTACTGACCAGTACGGCGGCAGCGTGGAAAATCGCGCTCGCCTGGTGCTGGAAGTGGTTGATGCGGTGAGTAAAGAGTGGAGCGCCGACCGTATCGGTATTCGCGTCTCGCCCATCGGCAGCTTCCAGAACGTCGATAATGGCCCGAATGAAGAAGCCGACGCGCTCTATCTGATCGAAGAGCTGGCGAAACGCGGTATTGCCTACCTACACATGTCCGAACCGGACTGGGCTGGCGGCCAACCGTATAGCGATGAGTTCCGCCAGAAAGTGCGCGACCGTTTCCCGGGCGCTATTATCGGCGCGGGCGCCTACACGGTTGAAAAGGCCAACGATCTGATCGGTAAAGGGCTGATCGATGCCGTGGCCTTTGGTCGCGACTACATTGCTAACCCGGACCTGGTGGCGCGCCTGCAGAAAAAGGCCGCTCTGAACCCACAGCGTCCGGAAAGCTTCTACGGCGGCGGCGCGGAAGGTTATACCGATTACCCTACCCTGTAATCCCTCCATTGATAGCGGCGGGTTATCGCCGCTATACTCAACGCTCTGATGTATCAAAATAAACTGCATAGGGGACATTATGCGCTTACTTCACACCATGCTGCGCGTTGGCGACCTGCAACGTTCTATTGAGTTTTACACCAACGTGCTGGGCATGAAACTGCTGCGCACCAGCGAAAACACTGAATATAAATACTCGCTGGCATTCGTGGGTTACGGCGAAGAAAGCGATACCGCCGTGATTGAGCTGACCTACAACTGGGGCGTGGATAAGTACGATCTCGGTAACGCGTATGGTCATATTGCGCTGAGCGTTGAAAACGCGGCGGAAGCCTGCGAACGTATTCGTCAGAACGGCGGCAACGTGACCCGTGAAGCCGGCCCGGTTAAAGGCGGTACGACGGTCATCGCCTTCGTCGAAGATCCGGATGGTTATAAAATCGAGCTGATTGAAGAGAAAGACGCCGGAAAAGGCCTCGGCAACTAATCTGCTGCGGGCGCCCGCGGTGCCCGCTGTTTTATCCCCTTCCTGCTGCAAGCCGCGGCAAAATTTGCCATAATGCGCGCTACTTTTTTCCAGCTAAGAGAATCTGATGTCCGAGAACGCTCAACTGAATGGTCTGTGCGACCGTTTTCGCGGTTTTTATCCAGTGGTAATTGATGTTGAGACCGCCGGATTTAATGCCAAAACCGACGCCCTGCTGGAGATCGCCGCTATTACGCTGAAAATGGACGAAGAAGGCTGGCTCATGCCGGACGAAACGCTACATTTTCATGTTGAACCTTTTGAGGGCGCAAACCTGCAGCCCGAAGCTCTGGCTTTTAACGGTATTAACCCCAACGATCCCGAGCGCGGCGCGGTGAGCGAATACGATGCGCTGCACGCGATTTTTAAAATGATCCGCAAGGGCATGAAAGAGAGCGACTGCAGTCGCGCTATTATGGTCGCGCATAACGCCACCTTCGACCATAGCTTTACCATGGCGGCGGCAGAACGTGCGGGGCTGAAACGTAATCCATTCCATCCGTTCGTCACCTTCGATACCGCGGCCCTGAGCGGTCTTGCGCTTGGCCAAACGGTATTGTCGAAAGCCTGTATCGCCGCCGGAATGGCATTTGACGGGACTCAGGCCCACTCTGCGCTTTACGATACCGAACAAACGGCGCAGCTATTCTGCGAAATCGTCAACCGCTGGAAGCGTCTTGGCGGCTGGCCCTTACCTGTGGCCGAAGAATAAATGAAAAAAAAGCGACTTCACGAGAAGTCGCTTTTTTATTTAAAGCAAAATTACTCTGCTTTCGGCTCGTCAGTTTTGTACTTAGCGGCCGTTTCTTTGATCAGCTGCTGCAGTTCGCCGCGCTGATACATTTCAATCACGATGTCACAGCCGCCGACCAGCTCACCGTCTACCCACAGCTGCGGGAAGGTTGGCCAGTTAGCGTATTTAGGCAGTTCCGCGCGGATGTCCGGGTTTTGCAGGATATCGACGTAGGCAAAACGTTCGCCACAGGCAGAGAGTGCCTGAACGGCCTGAGCGGAGAAACCGCAGCTTGGCAGCTTCGGAGACCCTTTCATATACAGCAGGATCGGGTTTTCAGCGATTTGACGTTGGATTTTTTCTAAAGTCGTGCTCATTGTCGTGCTTCCTTAAACTTCTCTACGGCAGTAATTTGTCATTGTAGCGCCCTGAACGCAGGACCGATAATAACATTTTTTTCACTTGCCTCATTTTATCTTCTGTAGGCAAAAGTTGCCTCAAAAATATCATTTTATTGCTATACGCAGCAACGCGTTGCGCGTTTTTCATGCGGCGAGCCCGCCGGGAGACGCATTTTTTTGCAAATGTTAACCAAACGAGACTTTAGATACAAAAGAGTATTAACTTTCCACGATTTTATGCTTTAGAATCGATGCGTTTTGTCATTCATCGTCAGGCATAGGTATATGTCTGTAATTTAATCAGGGGATTGCTCAGTGGCGCGTCTTAACAAAATCGCGATTTCGCTCTGTGCATTACTTTTCACATCTATTTCACTTACGCCGCTGGCGCATGCTTCCGGGCATACGCACGCTTCGGCCACGCCCAAAGCGCATCCGGCTAAAGGCACTACCGCAGAGCGTAAGAAAAAAGCAGCCAGTTCCAAAAGCAAAACCACCGCCAAAACCTCCAGCAAAAAAACACCGACCGCCAGCCGCAGCAAAACAACCGCTTCACGCCAGACCGTCAGCGCCACCAAAAAATGCGTCCTGCGCAAGGGCTACAAAAAGCTGTGCGCCAGCTCGACAAGGTCGATTGCGGAAAGCAAGCTGGCCGCGGCGAGCCTGCAGAAAAAGTGCGTGGTGCGTAAAGGCTATAAAACCCGCTGCAAACCCATTGCCGACGAGCCGCAGCTGACTATCGCCGATGCGCATAAAGCGCGGGTACAAAAAGCGCAAAGCACCGCGATGTCAAAGTTGATGGATCAGATTGGCAAACCTTATCGCTGGGGCGGGACCTCTCCGCGCACCGGATTTGATTGCAGTGGTCTGGTCTATTACGCCTATAAAGACCTGGTTAAAATTCATATTCCGCGCACTGCCAATGAGATGTATCACCTGCGCGACGCTCGTCCAGTGGATCGCGGCGAGCTGCAAAGCGGGGATCTCGTCTTCTTCCGCACCCGCGGGCGCGGGACGGCAGATCACGTCGGGGTATACGTCGGCAACGGCAAGTTTATCCAGTCTCCGCGCACCGGTCGCGATATACAGATTACCTCTTTAAGCGACGATTACTGGGTACGCCACTACGTCGGCGCGCGTCGCGTTATGACGCCGAAAACCATTCGCTAAATGTGCCTTGTCGCTGCGGCGACAGGGTAACTCTCTCTTTTGCCACATCTTTTAATTTGCTACTATTACCTTGCGCAATACAGGGTTATTGCGCGCACCAGACCCAGAATAATTGCAGCAGCATCACAAGACGCCCTGCCGTTTTGAACCGCGCTTGCGCAGGCCCCAAAAGGGCGAGGCTTAAGCCGAGTCTTGCGGCAGCTCAGCGCATCCCGGGAGCGAACAACAGTACATGACCGGGGTAAGTGCAGGCAGTCAATACAGATGCCGCTGGGATTATGAAGGGTATAACGATAAAAAGGAGAGTAGCAATGTCGTTCGAATTACCTGCATTACCATATGCAAAAGACGCCCTGGCGCCGCACATTTCAGCGGAAACCCTGGAATACCACTACGGTAAGCACCACCAGGCCTATGTGACTAACCTTAACAACCTGATCAAAGGCACCGCGTTTGAAGGCAAAACCCTGGAAGAGATCGTGCGTTCTTCCGATGGCGGCGTCTTTAACAACGCCGCGCAGGTCTGGAACCACACCTTCTACTGGAACTGCCTGGCGCCAAACGCCGGTGGCGAACCGGAAGGCGAACTGGCGGCGGCTATCGCTAAATCTTTCGGCAGCTTCGCGGATTTCAAGGCCAAATTCACCGACGCGGCGGCAAAAAATTTCGGCGCAGGCTGGACCTGGCTGGTGAAAAATGCCGACGGTAGCCTGGCCATCGTCTCTACCAGCAACGCCGGTACGCCGCTGACCAGCGACGCCACCCCGCTGCTGACCGTGGATGTCTGGGAACATGCGTATTACATCGACTACCGTAACGCCCGTCCGAACTATCTGGAACACTTCTGGGCGCTGGTAAACTGGAAGTTTGTTGCCGCTAATCTGGCAGCATAAAAGCCAACCGCAGAAGCATTGCTGCTTCTGCGGTTATTATTTCCCTTCACGTGAACTTAATGGTTAGCAAACGCCTCTTCCGGTTGCGCCCGCCCGCTGAACAGCACCAGCAGTAGCGCTACGCCCGCGATAATCGCTCCCATCACCGGTACGAACGCATATCCCAGGCCGCCGGATATAACCGCGCCCCCCGCCGCCGCGCCCAGCGCGTTACCAAGATTGAAGGCCCCGATATTAACCGATGAAGACAGCCCCGGCGCCTCATGAGCGACGCGCATCACGCGCATCTGCAAAGGCGGTACCACCGCAAACGTCGCCGCCCCCCAGACAACCATACTTATCGCCGCTCCCACCTGCGACTGAGCCAGCAGCGGGATCGCCAGCATAATGACCATCAGCAGCAGAAGAAAGCCCTTCAGCGTTGCGGTAACGGAACGGTCGGCAAACTTACCGCCGAGATAGTTACCCAGCGAGAAACCGACGCCAATCAGCACCAGCATGGCGGTCACAAACAGCGGTGAAGCGTGGGTGATGGTATGCAGAACCGGGGAGATATAGGTATAAAGCGTGAACATCGCCCCGGCGCCCAACACGGTGGTCAATAGCGCCGACAGCACCTGCGGACGCATCAGCACCGAAAGTTCCTGCTTCACGTCCGGACGTTCGCCGGCGCTGCCCTTCGGTAGCGACAGCCACAGGCCGATCATCGCAACAACGCCCAGCCCCGCCGTTGCCAGGAACGACATTCTCCAGCCGATAGTTTCGCCCAGCCATGTTGCCGCAGGAACGCCGCCGATATTGGCGATCGTCAGCCCCATAAACATCGTTGCTACCGCGCTGGCCTGCTTATGTTTAGGCACCACGCTCGCCGCCACCACCGAGCCGAGACCGAAGAAGGCGCCGTGGTTGAGGCTGGTAATAATGCGCGACAGCAGCAGCGTAGTGTAATCCGGGGCAATTGAAGAGAGCACATTACCGAGGGTAAAAATGGCCATCAGAAAGATTAGCGCATTTCTGCGCGCGCGGTGGGAGAGCAGCAGGGTCATTAACGGCGCACCGACCATCACGCCGATGGCATAAGCGCTAATGAGCATTCCCGCCGCCGGAATAGACACATCCACGCCTTTAGCAATAACCGGTAATAGTCCCATCGGGGAGAACTCGGTCGTGCCGATACCAAAGGCGCCGATCGCCAGCGCGAGCAGGGGAAAGTTGATTTTCATGCAGGAACTCCATCAGGCCGCCTTCAGCGACGGCATCTTATTCAGAAGTCAAAAGCATGACATCAATCACAGAAAAACAAAAGTAAACGAAATGGCAAAAGATTTTTGCGAAATTGATAATAATAGGCGGGGGGTAAAGGGAGAGCGGCCCCTCCCTCTCAGTAAAGAATTAGTGCAGTACTGCAGTCAAACCTGCGGCAACAATCAAACCCAGAACAATAATCGTTGTCGTCAGCGAAAACTTTAAATTTGTATCCATCAATTTTTCCCCCTGATTATCCCCACATGAAAAGTGAGCTTGCTCATTTTTACACAGAATAGCGTAAAAATCTTCCGAGATTTAGAGTGATGCACATTTTTGCTCTTCCCCTTTGCCCCAAGATCGGACAAAATCCCACGCTAATTTGAAAGCGTATCGGCCATTGACCCCTTCCTGTCGTTCTGTGTCGTTTTCCCGACGTGATGCCATGATCCATTTTGGCGCCAGGGTGTGTACAGGCAATCGTTTACGTACCGATAAACAGACGATCAGGTCAAGGTCTGGAGTGAGAAGTAATGGCAACTATTAAAGATGTAGCGAAACGCGCAAACGTTTCCACTACAACAGTATCACATGTAATTAACAAAACCCGATTCGTAGCGGAAGAGACGCGCAATGCGGTATGGGCGGCCATTAAGGAGCTGCATTACTCCCCCAGCGCCGTTGCTCGTAGCCTGAAGGTCAATCACACCAAGTCTATTGGTCTGCTGGCGACCAGCAGCGAAGCGGCTTATTTCGCCGAGATTATCGAAGCAGTCGAGAAAAACTGCTTCCAGAAGGGCTATACCCTTATCCTCGGCAACGCCTGGAACGACCCGGAGAAACAGCGCGCCTATCTGTCAATGATGGCGCAGAAGCGCGTTGATGGCCTGCTGGTGATGTGCTCCGAGTATCCGGAATCGGTATTAAGCATGCTGGAAGAGTATCGCCACATCCCGATGGTGGTCATGGACTGGGGCGAGGCAAAAGCCGACTTTACTGATTCGGTCGTCGATAACGCCTTCGAAGGCGGCTATATTGCCGGACGCTACCTGGTTGAACGCGGCCACCGCGATATCGGCGTGATCCCAGGCCCACTGGAGCGTAACACCGGTGCGGGCCGGCTGGCAGGCTTTATGAAAGCCATGGAAGAAGCGCAGATCGGCGTTCCGGAAAACTGGATTGTCCAGGGCGATTTTGAACCGGAGTCCGGCTATCGCGCCATGCAGCAAATTCTCAACCAGCATCCTCGCCCGACGGCTATTTTCTGCGGCGGCGATATTATGGCCATGGGCGCCATCTGCGCGGCGGATGAAATGGGGCTGCGCGTGCCGCAGGATATTTCGCTGATCGGTTATGATAACGTGCGCAACGCCCGCTACTTCAGCCCGGCGCTGACCACCATCCATCAGCCTAAAGACTCTCTGGGCGAAGCGGCCTTTAATATGCTGCTGGATCGCATCGTCAATAAGCGCGAAGTCTCGCAGTCGATTGAAGTCCATCCGCGTCTGGTCGAGCGCCGCTCTGTGGCCGACGGCCCGTTTGTCGATTACCGCCGTTAACCTTTCCTGCGGCGTCGGTTATTCCGGCGCCCGCAGCCACTCCCGATTCAGCGTTTCGCTATCGCCAAGATAATCCAGCAGCCATAACAGGGCCGGAGAGGCATCGCTTTGCTGCCACGTCAGACAGCAGGCAGCATCCGGGAATGGGTTCTCCAGCTCCAGCGCCATCCATTCACCGCTATCGAGCCACGGCTTTGCTAAATGCCCGGGCACCATCCCGACGCACAGCCCCGCGGAGAGACAGGTTTCAGAGGCATCCCAGTCCGGCACAACCACCCTCTTCTGGTTATCGAGCAGCCAGGTGGTCCGCTTCGGCAGCGAGCGTGAGGTATCCTCTCTGACCAGCGATGGCCAGTTGCGCAGGACGTCATCGCTTAAAGGTCCCGTCATTTTGGCCAGCGGATGGTGGCTTGCGACGACGCAGTCCCAGCTCAGCATTCCCATATCCCGAAAGGCGTAGCGGCCCCCAACCGGAATTGAGCGCGTTGCGCCGATCGCCAGCTCCACGCGACCGTCGGCCAGCGCATCCCAGACGCCGTTGAACACCTCCTGAAAAACAATCAGCTCAACGTCATCAAAGTGACGATAGAAATCAACGATCATCTGCCGCATACGCGTTGGCTTAACGATATTATCCACCGCGATAGAGAGCTGTCCGCGCCAGCCGTTGGCTATCTGCTGACACTGCTGGCGGGTGATCTGCATTTTTTTGATAACAGATCGCCCTTCCTGCAAAAACCAAACGCCGGCAGGGGTTAGCTCGACATCCCGATGGCGGCGTTCAAATAGCGGCACCGCCAGCCACTCTTCCAGCTGACGCACTGTATAGCTGACGGCCGAAGGGACGCGGTGCAATTCCTGCGCAGCGGCGCTAAAGCTGCCGTTGCGGGCGACAGCATCGACAACTTCAAGCGAGTATTCAGACCACATTTTCTGCCTGCAAAATTTTTGAATTCACCTGACAAATATTAGCGTTTCACAAGCCTGAATGCACTCCCTACACTCTGCGCCATCGTACCTGCATCACTAAAAAGAGAATGATATGCAACAACCTGGGAAAGGATTTTTAGTCTGGCTGGCCGGACTCAGCGTTCTGGGCTTTCTGGCCACCGATATGTACCTGCCGGCTTTTGCGGCCATGCAGCAAGATCTGCATACCTCAGCGGCGTCGATCAGCGCCAGCCTGAGTCTGTTTCTCGCGGGCTTTGCGCTGGGCCAGCTTTTCTGGGGGCCCATCTCCGATCGTTACGGCCGTAAACCGGTGCTGTTGAGCGGACTGGCCATCTTTGCCATCGGCTGTCTGGGCATGCTTTGGGTCCGTGATGCTACGCTGATGCTGGCGCTGCGTTTTATCCAGGCTCTGGGGGTTTGCGCCGCCGCGGTGACCTGGCAGGCCATGGTGACCGATTATTATCCTGCCCAAAAAACCAACCGCATTTTCGCCGCCATTATGCCCCTGGTGGGATTATCGCCTGCGCTGGCGCCGCTGCTCGGCAGCTGGTTACTGGTTCATTTTGAATGGCAGGCTATTTTTGCCGTTCTGTTCGCCATTACCCTGCTGTTAATGCTGCCAGCCCTGCGCCTGAAGGCGGCGAAAAAAAGGATCGTCAGCGCCCAGCAGAAGCTTACGTTCCTCGCCCTGCTGCGTTCGCGGGAATATAGCGGCAACGTGCTGATCTACGCCGCCTGTTCCGCCAGCTTCTTTGCCTGGCTGACGGGGTCGCCGTTTATCCTTCACGAGATGGGCTACGGCCCGACCGTTATCGGCCTGAGCTATGTTCCGCAAACCATCGCGTTTCTGGTAGGTGGCTACGGCTGCCGGGCGGCGCTGCAAAAATGGCAGGGCCAGCAAATTCTGCCGTGGCTGCTGGCGATCTTCGCCGTCAGCGTGGCCGCAACCTGGCTGGTTGGCCTGCGGGAAAATGCAACCCTGGTGGGATTAATGATTCCGTTCTGCGCCATGGCAGTGGTGAATGGCGGTATCTATCCTATCGTCGTCGCCCAGGCGCTGAAGCCCTTCCCTGAGGCGACAGGCCGCGCCGCGGCGTTGCAAAACACCCTGCAGCTTGGCCTCTGTTTTTTGACCAGCCTGCTGGTCTCCACGCTGATCGCCACTCCGCTGCTAACGACCACCAGCGTGATGCTGGTCTCCATCGTGCTGGCCGGAATCGGCTACCGCATGCAGCATAAGGCCGCGCATCTGGAAACAGAATCGTCACATGCTTAAGGTATTCTGCTGATAGTTGCCAGATCCAGTAGTTAGCTTGCTAAGATATTTTTGTTGAAAGCCTGTTTTTAGCGGCCTATACTGGATCCGGCATCACATAAATAGAAAGATTAGTTGATTTTTAACGGGAGCAGGATGCATCCCGTTTTACCATGGAAGGCCTTTCGGCAAGGGTTATCTCCCTTCCTCTGTTCTACGTCGGATAGCAGCCTTACGGATTATCCGTGAGATTTCTCACAAAGCCAAAAAAGCGTCTACGCTGTTTTAAGGTTCTGATCACTTGGGCGTGATGGAGAAGCTATGAGTTCATCGTGTATAGAAGAAGTAAGTGTACCAAATGATGACTGGTACCGAATCGCAGCTGAATTATTAAGCCGTGCGGGCATTGAAATTAATGGTCCTGCGCCCTCCGATTTGCGGATTAAAAACCCTCATTTTTTTAAACGCGTTTTGCAGGAAGGGTCGCTGGGTTTAGGCGAGAGCTATATGGACGGCTGGTGGGATTGCGAGCGGCTGGATATATTTTTCCATAAAGTATTACGCGCCGGTCTGGAAAATCAGCTTCCCCATCATTTCAAAGATACCCTGCGTATCGCCACTGCACGCTTATTCAATCTGCAAAGTAAAAAACGGTCCTGGATTGTCGGGAAAGAGCATTACGATTTAGGCAACGATCTGTTCAGCCGCATGCTCGATCCCTATATGCAGTATTCCTGCGCTTACTGGAAGGATGCGCAGAATCTGGAAGACGCACAGCAGGCAAAATTAGATCTCATCTGCCGTAAACTTCAGCTTGAGCCGGGGATGCGGGTGCTGGATATCGGCTGTGGCTGGGGTGGACTGGCCTACTATATGGCCAAAAATTACCAGGTCAGCGTTGTCGGCGTCACGATTTCAGCTGAGCAGCAAAAAATGGCCCAGCAGCGCTGCGCAGGTCTTGACGTTACTATCCTGCTGCAGGATTACCGCGACCTGCAAGAGAGCTTTGACCGTATCGTCTCAGTCGGCATGTTTGAACATGTCGGGCCGAAAAATTACGCCACCTACTTCGACGTGGTCGACCGGAATTTGAAACCCGAAGGCCGCTTCCTGCTGCATACTATCGGCTCGAAAAAAACCGACCATAACGTCGACCCGTGGATCGATAAATATATCTTCCCTAACGGCTGTTTGCCCTCAGTACGCCAGATTGCCGAAGCCAGCGAGCCGCATTTTGTTATGGAAGACTGGCATAATTTCGGTGCCGACTACGACACCACGCTAATGGCCTGGTATGAGCGCTTTCTGAATAGCTGGCCGGAAATTGCCGACAATTATTCGGAGCGCTTCAAACGCATGTTTAGCTATTACCTGAATGCCTGCGCCGGCGCTTTCCGCGCGCGCGATATTCAGCTCTGGCAGGTGGTTTTTTCTCGCGGTGCCGAACACGGCCTGCGCGTAGCCCGCTAAAAATTCCCCCGCTTCGGCGGGGGAATTTATTATTCGGCCGCGTTTTTCAGGGCCGCTGCTGCTTCTTTTGCCGCCAGAACGCGCTCAACGGTATCGATAACGGCCTGAGTCTGCGGATCGATCTCAATATTTACCCGGTCCCCCAGCTTTTTCACGCCAAGGGTGGTGCGCTGCAGCGTTTCCGGGATCAAATGCACGCAAAACCGGGTGGGCGTCACTTCCCCTACCGTGAGGCTAATACCATCGACGCCGATATAGCCTTTATAAAGGATATATTTCATCAGCGTCGGGTCCTGAACCTTAAACCAGATTTGGCGATTATTTTCCGACGTCAGAATTTTAACCACTTCCGCGGTGGTCATAATATGGCCTGACATCAGGTGGCCGCCAATTTCATCGCTGAATTTTGCCGCCCGCTCGACGTTAACGCTGTCGCCCTCGCGCAGCGCGCCCAGATTGGTGATGCGCAAGGTCTCTTTCATCAGGTCAAAACTCACTCGCGCGCCATCGATATCGGTGACGGTTAAACAGCAGCCGTTATGAGCTACCGAAGCCCCGGTTTCGAGCCCCGCAAGCATATGCTCAGGCAGCTCCACGACGTGGGTGCGAAAGTTGGGTTTTTCATCAATGGCCACCACTCTGGCGGTCCCCTGCACAATACCGGTAAACATATTTTGCTCCTGTATGAATTCGTAACGGTATCAAGACCGTTTTAGGCTATGACACGAACAATAACAGGTGGCAAAACAGGTTGCCAGCGCACAACGTGTTGTGCGCTTTTTTCACTGGCTAAATGGCTAATCCTCGCTACAATAGTCTGGCAAATCCCTCTGCTTTTTCTTCTTGCTGCCCCTGATGGCGGCTTTTTTAGTCCTCCAATAACAACAATATAAAGGTGTTTACGTGCAGAAGTATTTTATTGAAGCGCGTCAGTTATTAGCACTGGCTATACCCGTTATACTCGCCCAGGTCGCCCAAACCGCCATGGGCTTCGTCGATACCGTGATGGCGGGCGGCTATAGCGCCACCGATATGGCGGCCGTCGCCATCGGTACCTCCATCTGGCTGCCGGCAATCCTCTTCGGCCACGGCCTGCTGCTGGCCCTGACGCCCGTTATTGCTCAACTGAATGGTTCCGGCCGTCGCGACCGCATCGCCCACCAGGTACGCCAGGGGTTCTGGCTGGCGGGCTTCGTCTCGATCCTGGTCATGGTGGTACTGTGGAACGCTGGCTACATCATCAGCTCCATGCATAACATCGACCCGGCGATGGCGGAGAAGGCGGTCGGCTACCTACGGGCGCTGCTGTGGGGCGCGCCCGGCTATCTGTTCTTCCAGGTAGCGCGTAACCAGTGTGAAGGCCTGGCGAAAACCAAGCCGGGCATGGTAATGGGGTTTATCGGTCTGCTGGTCAACATTCCGGTGAACTACATCTTTATCTACGGTCACTTTGGCATGCCTGAGCTCGGCGGGATCGGCTGCGGCGTGGCGACGGCTTCGGTGTACTGGGTGATGTTTTTCTGCATGCTCTCCTGGGTTCGCCGCGCGCGTTCGATGCGCGATATTCATAACGCTGAGCGCTTCAGCAAACCGGATTTCGTCGTTATCCAGCGTCTGGTGCAACTGGGCCTGCCGATTGCGCTGGCGCTGTTTTTCGAAGTGACACTGTTTGCCGTCGTCGCGCTGCTGGTCTCACCGCTGGGCATTGTCGACGTGGCCGGGCACCAGATTGCCCTAAACTTCAGCTCGCTGATGTTCGTATTACCGCTCTCCCTGGCGGCGGCGGTGACCATTCGCGTCGGTTTCCGTCTCGGGCAAGGCTCGACGCTGGAGGCGCAAACGTCGGCCAGAACCGGCGTCGGGGTTGGAGTGTGTATGGCCGTGATTACGGCGGTTTTCACCATTCTGATGCGTGAGCAAATCGCCCTGTTGTATAACGATAATCCTGAGGTTGTCGCGCTGGCGTCCCAGCTGATGCTGCTCGCGGCGATCTACCAGATCTCTGACTCCATACAGGTGATCGGCAGCGGCATCCTGCGCGGTTATAAAGATACGCGTTCCATCTTCTTTATTACCTTTACCGCCTACTGGGTTCTGGGGCTGCCGAGCGGCTATCTGCTGGCTCTGACCGATATCGTGGTGCCGCGCATGGGTCCTGCTGGCTTCTGGTGCGGATTTATCATTGGCCTCACCTCCGCTGCCGTAATGATGATGCTGCGCATGCGTTTCCTGCAGCGTCAGCCTTCCAGCGTCATATTGCAGCGCGCCGCGCGCTAATCTCTGGCGGCAATTTATCGATACCTGACGGCGCTGATTCAGCGCCGTTTTCGTCTATTGATGAGCAAATCCTCTTTCGCATCAGTAAAATATAACCAATATGGATAAAACTTCTGCGATCGCGAGAAATCTGGAAGAAAAGTGACGTTTGCCTCTTGCCACAACCCCTCCCTGCCGCTAATATGCGTCCCCGTTGCCACTGCAACAATGCGTTCATAGCTCAGTTGGTTAGAGCACCACCTTGACATGGTGGGGGTCGTTGGTTCGAGTCCAATTGAACGCACCATAATGCGTTTATAGCTCAGTTGGTTAGAGCACCACCTTGACATGGTGGGGGTCGTTGGTTCGAGTCCAATTAAACGCACCATAATGCGTCCGTAGCTCAGTTGGTTAGAGCACCACCTTGACATGGTGGGGGTCGGTGGTTCGAGTCCACTCGGACGCACCATTTCACAGCGTCGTGATCTGGTGCCTTATTTCTCTCCCGCATTGAATTATCCTAAAATGACCTTCAGCATTGGCAAAACGCTATTTTCTGATTTTTCCCGGTTGCGTCCTTAATATCTTTCACGATTCCGACAACTTATTTTTGGCGCTTATGTAAAGAGGCGTAAAGCCCCGCGTCGCCCGAGTCCCCCCGTATTAACGCAGCGGTCATAAATATATCCTGCAGCAATATAAATGTTTTCGTTAGTTCCTAGCCTGTTATGCTCGCAGCCGCTTTAAACAAGCGGAACGGTAGCCGCGGCATAATTCAGATTATTTCAAAAAATATCACCGCAAACCGGTTTGACTGTTCAAAAATACCGACTAAATTTAATTGCTGAACGACAACGGATACGTAATTAAATCGTATCTACCTGACATAAACTCACAGAGGTATGAAAATATGGCAGAACATCGTGGTGGTTCCGGTAATTTCGCTGAAGACCGTGATAAAGCATCTGAAGCTGGACGTAAAGGCGGTCAGCACAGCGGTGGTAATTTTAAAAACGATCCGCAACGTGCATCTGAGGCCGGTAAAAAAGGCGGCCAAAATAGTCATGGTGGTGGACGCAAATCTGACAACTCCTGATTATTAATCGTTTCATTCTCTTGTAATTAATAAGAGTATCCTGCGGGTCTGCGGACTCGCAGTTATTCTCTAGTATTAAGGATATTCCCAATGAATATGAAGAGCATAGAAGACGTTTTTATTCATCTGTTATCGGATACTTATAGCGCAGAAAAACAATTAACCCGCGGCCTGGCTAAACTAGCCCGGGCGGCGTCAAGCGAGCAGCTTAGCGCCGCATTCAAAGCGCATCTGGAGGAGACCCAGGGGCAAATTGAACGTATCGATCAAATTGTCGAACAAGAAGCCAATATTAAAATTAAGCGCATGAAATGCGTGGCGATGGAGGGGCTTATAGAAGAAGCTAACGAGGTTATTGAGAGCACTGAGAAAAATGAAGTGCGCGATGCCGCGTTAATTGCCGCTGCGCAAAAAGTTGAACATTATGAAATTGCCAGCTACGGCACTCTCGCCACTTTAGCCCAACAACTGGGTTATAAAAAAGCGCTTAAGCTTTTAACAGAAACGTTAGAAGAAGAGAAGTCAACCGATCTGAAATTAACTGACCTTGCGGTCGGCAATATTAATAAAGAAGCACAAAATAAATAGCCAGAAAATAACCTGATATTAAGGAGTTCATTATGAATCACGTTGAACACTATCACGACTGGCTACGCGATGCGCATGCAATGGAAAAACAGGCAGAATCCATGCTGGAGTCGATGGCTGGCCGTATCGATAACTACCCCGATTTGCGCAGCAGAATTGAACAGCACGTCACCGAAACCAAGCGCCAAATTACGGTTCTGGAAGAGATTCTGGATCGTAATGATATATCGCGGTCGGTGCTGAAAGATTCAATGAGTAAAATGGCTGCGTTAGGTCAATCTATTGGCGGCATGTTCCCTTCCGATGAAATCGTTAAGGGTTCAATTAGCGGCTATGTTTTCGAACAGTTTGAAATCGCGTGTTATACCTCCCTGCTTGCCGCTGCGAAAAGAGCCGGTGACACCGCATCTATTCCCGCCATCGAATCCATTCTGGCGGAAGAGCGGGCCATGGCCGACTGGCTGCTGAAACATATCCCGCAAACAACGGAAGAGTTCCTTCTGCGCTCTGACGCAAAAGGCGTTGAAGCTAAAAAATAAGCAATAAGGATAAGAGCCTATGTTCCGACACGTTAAGCAACTTCAGTATACCGTCAGGGTCGCGGAACCTAATCCGGGGCTGGCTAATCTCCTTCTGGAGCAATTCGGCGGCCCTCAGGGCGAACTCGCCGCCGCATGCCGATATTTCACACAGGGCCTGAGCGATGACGATCCGGGTCGCAAGGATATGCTGATGGACATTGCCACCGAAGAGCTGAGCCACCTTGAAATTATCGGCTCGCTGGTAGGTATGCTCAATAAAGGGGCGAAAGGCGCCCTGGCGGAGGGTACGGAAAACGAAGCCGATCTGTACCGCTCGCTTACCGCTAACGGCAACGACAGCCATATTACCTCTTTGTTATATGGCGGAGGCACGCCGCTGACCAACTCCGCCGGCGTGCCCTGGACCGCAGCATACATTGACACCATTGGTGAACCCACCGCGGATTTACGCTCCAACGTGGCCGCCGAGGCGCGCGCTAAAATCATCTATGAGCGCCTGATAAACGTCACCGATGACCCCGGCGTGAAGGATGCGCTGGCCTTTCTGATGACCCGAGAAGCCGCCCATCAGCTCTCTTTTGAGAAGGCGCTTCAATCCATCAGAAACAACTATCCGCCGGGCAAACTACCGCCAATCACTGACTACGCCAGCACCTACTACAATATGTCAGAGGGCGATGACATTCGCGGCAGCTGGAATAGCGATCTGCACTTCGAGTATGTTGCGAATCCGCAGCCTGCAGTAGATGGCGGAGATGGCGGTGCCAGCGTTAAGCTAACGGCCGAACAAAAGGCCCTGGTGAAAACGATGGCGAAACGCACCCAATCCGACCCGGAAGGCGATCCTCTCACCGGCGCAGAACTTGGCGCGGGTAAGAAAAAGCCGTAATCAGCAACGATCGGTTGTTAATCACTTCCCCCTGCCTGGTTCGGGGGGTTGTTATGTGATGGGGTTCAGAACATGTTTGAACTCGATGCGTTTAATCTGGCAAGGCTACAGTTCGCATTTACCGTCTCTTTTCATATCCTGTTTCCGGCGATTACCATCGGACTGGCCAGCTATCTGGTGGTGCTGGAGGGGATGTGGCTGCGGACAAAAGATGACGTCTGGCGCTCGTTATATAATTTCTGGCTGAAGATTTTTGCCGTTAATTTCGGCATGGGCGTGGTATCAGGCCTGGTGATGGCCTATCAGTTCGGTACCAACTGGAGCGGTTTCTCTCAGTTTGCCGGGAGTATTACCGGTCCCCTGCTGCTGTATGAAGTCCTCACCGCGTTTTTCCTCGAAGCGGGCTTCCTGGGCGTCATGCTTTTTGGCTGGAACAAAGTCCCCCCCGGACTGCATTTTTTCACCACCTGCATGGTGGCGCTCGGCACGCTAATGTCCACCTTCTGGATCCTCGCCTCCAATAGCTGGATGCAGACGCCGCAGGGCTTTACCATTGAAAACGGTCACGTCATTCCCCAGGACTGGCTGGCGATTATTTTCAACCCATCTTTCCCGTATCGCCTGTTACACATGGCGATCGCCGCTTTTCTCAGCAGTGCGATGTTCGTGGGCGCCTCTGCCGCCTGGCACCTTCTGCGCGGGAACAATACCCCTGCCATACGTAAAATGTTCTCCATGGCGATGTGGATGGCCCTGCTGGTTGCGCCAATTCAGGCCTTCGTTGGCGATATGCACGGCCTCAATACCCTTGAGCATCAGCCGGCAAAAATCGCCGCCATAGAAGGCCACTGGGAGAATAAACCCGGCGAGGCCACCCCGCTGCTGTTGTTTGGCATACCGGATATGGAGGAAGAGCGTACCAAATACGGGCTGGAAATTCCGGCGCTTGGCAGCCTGATCCTGACCCATAGCCTGGATAAGCAGGTCCCGGCGCTGAAAGATTTTCCGAAAGAGAATCGGCCAAACTCCCTCATCGTTTTCTGGTCGTTCCGTATCATGGTGGGTATGGGCGTGCTGATGATTGCCCTCGGCGTCTGGAGCCTGTGGCTTCGCTATCGGCAGCGTCTTTTCCACTCTCGCGCCTTCCAGTGGTGCGCCCTGGCGATGGGGCCGGCAGGACTGCTGGCGCTGTTGGCCGGCTGGATCACGACCGAAGCGGGACGTCAGCCCTGGGTCATTTATGGTTTTTTACGAACCCGGGATGCGGTATCGCTGCACAGCACGGCGCAAATGGTCGTCAGCCTGCTGGTCTTTATCGTGGTGTACTGTTCGGTCTTTGGCGTCGGTTATTACTACATTGTCCGGCTTATTAAGAAAGGGCCGCAGCCCGTCAGCGAATTGACATCGTCAACGTCCGGCACGCCGGCTCGCCCCCTTTCTGCCGCAGAAGCCGTGCCTGAAGAGGAGACTCGCTAATGGGCATCGATATCCCCGTTATCTGGTTTGTCATCATTGTATTCGCCACATTGATGTATATCGTTATGGACGGCTTCGATCTTGGCATCGGAATTTTATTCGGCTTTGTACCGAATGCTCAAGAACGCGACGTGATGATGAATAGCGTCGCCCCGGTGTGGGATGGCAATGAGACATGGCTGGTGCTGGGCGGCGCGGGGCTATTTGGCGCCTTTCCCCTGGCCTACGCCGTTATCACCGATGCGCTGGCTATCCCGCTCACCGCCATGCTCATTGGCCTGATCTTCCGCGGCGTCGCCTTTGAGTTCCGCTTCAAGGCCACCCCCTCGCATCAAAAGTTCTGGGACTACTCTTTTGTCAGCGGCTCCCTGCTGGCGACCTTTAGCCAGGGGATGGTGGTAGGCGCGGTCATCAACGGTTTTGAGGTCGCCGACCGCAGGTTTGCCGGCTCGGCGCTCGACTGGCTGACGCCCTTTAGCCTGTTCTGCGGCTTAGGGCTGGTCGTCGCGTATATGCTGCTTGGTACGACCTGGCTGATTATGAAAAGCGAAGGCGCCCTACAACAGCGCATGCGTGAGCTGACTCGCCACACGCTTCTGGCGCTGATGGCGGTCATCGCCGTTGTGAGCGTCTGGACGCCGCTGGGCTGGCCCTCCGTGGCTGAGCGCTGGTTTACCCTGCCTAATTTCTACTGGTTTGTACCCGTTCCTGTACTGGTCATTGCCTTAAGCCTGTGGATCTGGCGGTTAAGCGCCCATCCTGGTAGCCATGCCCGCCCTTTCCTGCTTACGCTTGGGCTCATTTTTCTTGGCTTTAGTGGTCTGGGTATCAGTCTCTGGCCCAACATCATCCCTCCGCATATTACGCTGTGGGAAGCCTCCGCGCCGCCCGCCAGCCAGCTCTTTATGCTGGTAGGGACCCTGCTTATCATTCCTGTGATTTTGGTTTACACCGCATGGAGCTACTACGTATTCCGCGGCAAAGTTTCCGGCACTGAAGGCTATCACTGAGGTGCGCTATGGCGGACTGGCATACGCGAGCCATCATTTATCAGATTGATTCAGCCCTGTTTTACGATCTCAACGGCGATGGCTGCGGCGATATCGCCGGAATGACGGCGAAGCTGCGCTATATTCGCCGAATGGGCGCGACGGTGATCTGGATAACGCCCTTCTACCTGACGCCTTTTCTGGATGAGGGTTACGATGTCAGCGATCATCTGCAGGTCGATCCGCGCTTTGGACAACTGGCGGATATCATTGCCTTTATCGAGCAGGCCCGTGAACTAGGGATGCAGGTCATTATTGAATTGCTGATTCAACATACCTCTGACGCGCACCCCTGGTTTCAACAAGCGCGCCGCAGTCGACGCTCGCCGTTTCGCGACTATTACCTGTGGTCAGACAACGATGATGATGATACGCCGCCGATGTTCCCCGGCGTCGAAGAGAGCATCTGGTCCTGGGATGCTGAGGCCGGGCAATATTATCGGCATATGTTTTATCGTCATGAACCGGATCTCAACCTGGCCTCGCCAGCGGTCATCAAAGAGGTCGAAAATATCGTCATTTTTTGGCTAAAGCTGGGGGTGTCCGGCTTTCGCCTCGATGCGGCCTCACATCTGACTAAGCAGGCCGGACGCGGCGAGGAGAAACGCGGGCTGTGGCTTCTCGAACATCTACGCCGCCTGATTGAACGGCACAACCCGCAGGCCATACTGCTCGGCGAAGTCGACGTTGAGGTGGCGGAGTATCGCGACTATTTTGGCGATAATAATCGACTTAATATGGTGCTTAACTTCTGGTTGAACAAAAATTTTTACGTCAGTCTCGCGAGTAAGAACGCCCGTCCGCTGATCGACGCCATCACGAAAACCATCGTGCCGCCCGACGCCTGCTGCTTCGCCAACTGGCTACGTAATCACGATGAACTGGATCTTGAAGGGGTAGGCCGCAAGAAAAAGCAAACCGTGATGGATGCCTTCGCCCCGGATAAGGAGATGAACGTTTACCAGCGCGGTATCCGCCGTCGGCTGGCCCCCATGCTGAACGGCGATCGGCGGCGGCTGGCGCTCTGTCATGCCGTACTCTTTTCGCTCCCCGGCGTACCGATAATGCGCTACGGGGATGAAATTGGGATGGGTGACAATCTGGCCCTGGAAGAGCGCTACGCGGTGCGCACGCCGATGCAATGGGCCGGCTCAGCGGGCGGCGGTTTCTCCGCAGCCGATCCTGCTACTTTTGTCGCTCCATTGATCGATAAGGGGCCGTTTCGCTATCAGAAGGTCAACGTCGCTGATTCGCTGCTGCACCGCCATTCCCTTCTGCATCGCATTATAGATATCGCCAATACGCGGTGCGAGTTTCCGGAAATCGCCGTTGCGCCTTTTCGCATTATCGGCATCGATCGGCAGGCGATTCTGGGGATTTGCTACGATGCCGACCAACGCCGCGTCATCACCTTTCTTAATTTCAGCGACAAGCGCGTGCGCTTCACCGCGAAAGAGATTGCCGAGGGCGTCTGGACGCCCTGCCTGGCCGACAAAACCTATGCTGACGACCTTGTAGCGGGTAAACGCGTTGAGCTGGAGATTGGCGCCTATGGCTACCGATGGTTCTGGACCAACAGTAGCGCGCTGCGTTAGCGTTTTTTACGCGAGATAAACCATTTTGCCAACAACCATCCCGCCGCTGCCGCGCCGCCGAGTAGCGCTTTTCCCGGCACGCCGGAGGTGATGGCGGCGGCGCGATACTTCGCCTCTGAGGAAAAACGCCCGTGGGTTTTATGCAGTCCGCTGACCGGCTGTTGTAGATAATCCTGCCGGTCAGCGACATTCCTGTGCCGGGTCATTTGCCCTTCCCATGCTTTATTAACCATCAGTCGATCGAGGAAGCCGGGGAAGAGAAATTGCCCAACGATAGACTGGATTGTGCTGCTCCCCACCCAGAGTTCACGCACGGGCCTGCGTGCAACGTTGAAGATAGCCTCTGCGGCCACCTCCGGCTGATAGACGGGGGGCACCGGGCGCATCGCCCAGGCAAACTTATTGCGCGCCCACTCAAACTGCGGCGTATTCAGGCCAGGCATCTGTACCATTGAGATACTCACGCCGCTCTTTTCATGCATCAGTTCCGTGCGAACCGCATCGGTAAAGCCCCGAATCGCGGCCTTCGCCCCGCAGTAGGCGGACTGTAGCGGAATGGAGCGATAGGCCAGCGCGGAACCGACCTGGATAATGATGCCGCGATCGCGGGGCGTCATTAGCTCCAGCGCGGCGCGGGTGCCGTTGACGTAACCAAGATAGGTGACTTCGGTGACCCGCGAAAATTCATCGTGGGTCATCGTCCTGAAAGGCGCCAGCACCGCGCACATGGCGTTATTGACCCACACCTCGATAGCCCCTAATTGCTTTTCGATCTCGCAGGCGGCAGTGTTAATCGCATCCGCATCAGCGACATCGGCCTGAACGACATGCACCCGAACGCCAAACTGCCGCAGCGCCTGTTGCGTCGCTTCAAGGCTTTGACGATCGCGGGCGATAATTCCCACGTCATAGCCTGCCCGCGCAAAGCGAACAGCCGTTGCTTTGCCGACGCCCGCAGTACCGCCGGTGATCGTCATGACCGCCATAGAACCTCCGCCATGAAAGTGTTATTCGCCCTGCCAGCCGGGCAGTTTCTCCATCAGCATCGCCAGCGAGTAGCGTACGGATTTCTCAACGACATCCTGGCAGCCGCCGGAAAACAGCACCTTCTGCGCGTCGATTGCGCCGCGAAAATTCCATGCGAACCAGACGGTTCCCGCAGGCGTCCCGTCCTCGCCGCCGTCCGGCCCAGCGTATCCGCTTATCGCGATGCTGATATCCGCTCCGGAACACTCCAGCGCGCCCGCCGACATCTCTTCCACGGCCTGTCGACTGACGGCGCTATACTTTTCCAGCGTCGAAGCCTTAACGCCGAGAAGTTTTTGCTTCGCACGGTCGCTAAAGGTGATTAAACCAATATCGTAAAACGCAGCCGTATCCTCCTCCGCGCACAGCGCTGCCGCCAGGCTTCCCCCGGTACACGACTCAGCGGTGGTTAAGCGTAAACGACGGTCGGTCAATGCGATGGCGACTTGTTTGGTCAGCTCACCTGTGGTTTTCGCCTGGTTATAAGGATTATTCGCCATAAAGATACCTTCTTAACTTTCAGCAGGAATAATAGAAATATGTCCGTTCCTTTCCAGTATGGCAAATTTGATTTTACTTAATTCCGTAATACCCTGATTCTGCCGTGCGGCCACAAGAATATCATCGCAGGAGACATCCACTTTTTTGAGTTTATCAATTAACGGAACGCCGTTTTCAACTAAAATTACCGGGCAGCCATCAAGCGCTGACTCGGCGCCAGCCATATATTTTTTCATTAAGCCGAACAGCATATCCACCACCACCAGCGTGATAATCGTCAGCATGGCGCCGGTAACCGAAAAGTCGTTCCCCAGCAGCGCCTGTTGTGTCGCTTCGCTGATGATAAGTAATAAAATCAGATCAAAACTGGTCATTTGTAATAGCGCCCGGCGTCCGGCGATTTTAAAAACCACCAGCAAAATTAAATAAATGGCCAGCGCCCGCAACACCATCTCCATCACGTTCTCCTAAGGATAAATAAATTGCCAGAAGCGAATTTCGGGTTCGCTATTAAGCTGTAAAGCGTGGTTCAGCTTGCCGGGAGCGGTGGGCGTAACGTAGAGCCATATGGAAAAATTTTCCATACTTTTCAAATTATTATATACCAAAAAGAGTCGATCATCCTTACTGTACATACTATCTGGCTGGGGCCAGATAGTATTGGTTTCGAGCGATGAAGTAAAATCACCGCCAAGGCTAAAAACATATTTATTGGCGACGCGCGAATGGGCAGTAATTTTTAGTCGGAACTCAGTTTGCAAACGGCCAAAACGCTCATAAACCACGGTTAAATTTTGCTGGGCATTTGTTTTTTCAGCACGGCTCAAATAGCCGGTGGAAAAAATCCCCGCCAGCGCTGCGAAGATGATTAATAATAATATCCCGAACCCGATCTTACGAGCAGCACATTCAAAATTAAGAAAAAGTTCACTCTCTTTTATCCCGGGCAGCTTCTCTTTTTCACTGACCATTTTTCACCTCACCGTTGCGCTTATCATCGCGGCGCCAGCTTAAGGAATAGCAATCAGGTTTAATATGTCAAGTTCATCGCGGCAAACCAGGAATATTAGCAAAACAAAAATACCGTGCATTATTCATTGCGCCGCTTCTCCCCTCCCCACGCTCAGACCCGAACGGTCTTGCCGACCCGGCGGTCCGCGTCGCGAACTCACCTTCAACGGATACGCAAACCGTAGCACGCGGATAGCGCAGGAAAAATTTATTGTGAGTCAGGTCATGTTTTATAACAAGGCGGTTGACCCGGCCGGTCAGCAAAAATATTTTATGCCCATGTGATATCGATTTCATAACCATCATGGCAACCATAAAAGACGTAGCAGAAAAAGCAGGTCTGTCGGTGACGACGGTCTCCCGCTTCCTGAACAATCATCCTTATATCGCTGAAGATAAAAAGGAAAAAATTCTCGCGGCGATGAAAGAGCTCGATTACGAGCCAAGCACCGTCGCGCAGCAGATGCGCGGCGTGAAAACCCACCGCATTGGCGTACTCATTTCGAGGATCACTAACCCCTTTTTCGCCAGCCTGGTGGACGCTCTCGAAGTCACCGCGCGTAAACACGGCTACTCAGTACTGATCGTTCAGAACCACAATAGCGCGGGCGAAGAGGAGAACTGTCTCGATCTGCTGAAGAAAAAGATCATCGACGGCCTTATCTTGTGCGCCGTCGAAAGTGATAAGGACGTGATCGAGCAATATCAGAAATATGGTCCGATCCTGCTGTGCAACACCAGCATCGATAACACGACTCTGCCCGTGGTCAGAATGGACGATGAACTGGCGACCTATCGCGCCGTCAGTTGGCTGCTGCATAAAGGGTATAGAAGAATCGCCTACTCTACCGGCGGCGCATTCCAGCAAAAGGGCCACGGTAGCAGAAGGAACCGCGGCTTTATTGCCGCCATGCAGCAGGGGCAGCAGCCGATTGACGAGCGGCTGGTTTTCCGCCACGTCCACACCTGGCGCGACGGGCAGCGTCTGGCTGAGCAGATCCTACAGTTGGCAAAAAGCGAACGTCCCGATGCAATTTTCGCCGGCAGCGATGAAGTCGCCTGCGGCTTAATTTCTGCGCTCTCGGCCAACGGCATCAGCGTTCCCGGCGAACTGGCGGTCATGGGCTTTGATAACCTTCCGGTGGCGGAGATGGTGCATATTCCGCTCACTACCGTTAGCCAACCCATTGAGCAACTGGGCCGCATCTCGGTAGAACGCCTGCTGGCCCTGATCAACAACACGCACTATCGCTATGACGAGGAAGACCTGAAATCGGAACTGGTCATCCGGGCCTCGGCGTAATTTTTTTTAACTCAATATGGTATCGATTTCATACTCAGGAGAAACGATGAATCAGTCACAACAAGGGACATGGTGGAAGGAAGCGGTCATTTATCAGGTGTACCCAAAAAGCTTCTATGACAGCAATAACGATGGCACTGGCGATATCCAGGGGATAATCACGAAACTGCCGTATCTGAAAACGCTGGGCATCACCATGATTTGGGTCTCGCCGTTTTACCTCTCGCCGGGTGCGGACAACGGCTACGATATCGCCGACTACTATGCAGTGAACCCCGATTTAGGTCAGCTGCAGGATGTTGACGCCCTGATTAAGCAGGCAGGCGAACTGGGGATTGGGATCATGGTGGATCTGGTGGTTAATCATACCAGCGATGAACACCGCTGGTTCCAGGCCGCACTGGCGGACCCTGCCTCAAAATACCGTGATTACTATATCTTTAAGCCCGCCGTTGCTGGTGCCGCGCCTAATAACTGGCGTTCGATTTTTGGCGGCAGCGCGTGGGAAAAAGTGGCTGGCGAAGAGTGCTACTATTTGCACGTTTTTCATAAAAAACAGCCCGACCTGAACTGGGAAAACCCGCAGCTGCGCCAGGAAATCTACGCCATGATTAACTGGTGGCTGGATAAAGGCATCGCCGGTTTTCGCATCGATGCAATTACGTTTATTAAAAAAGATCAGGATTACGCCTCCCTGCCCGCCGACGGCGTCGATGGTCTGGCCTCCATTAAAACGAAATCGCGCAACCGTCCGGGAATTGAATGTTTTCTGAACGAGCTGAAAGAACACACCTTCAACCGGCATCGCTGCGTAACGGTAGGCGAAGCGCCCGGTGTGCCTCTGCAGGAGTACGACAGCTATATCGGCCCGGACGGCTATTTCAATATGATCTTCGATTTTCACGCTGCCGATATCGATGTCGAGAACGGCTCGGAGTGGTTTAAGCAGCGCAACTGGCGCGTGGGCGAATTCAAAGAAGCGCTTTTTGCCAGCCAGCGCGCTTTTTGTCAGGCCGGCTGGGGGACGACGTTTATTGAAAACCACGACCAGCCCCGCGCGCTGTCCAAACTCATCCGCGACGCGGATTACCAAAATGACATCGGTGCCAAAGCGCTGGCCGCGATGTACTTCTTTATGGCCGGAACGCCGTTTATTTACCAGGGCCAGGAGCTGGGGATGAAAAATTTCTGCCGGCAGTCAATTGCGGAATTTGACGATATTTCCAGTCTGGATAACTATCACCGCTCCCTGGCGGAAGGTTTCTCTGAACAGCAGGCGTTAGGCTTTATTAATCAGCGCTCCCGGGACAACTCGCGAACGCCCTTCCCGTGGTCGAATAGCGTCAACGGCGGATTTAATCAGGGTGCGCAGCCCTGGCTGGCGTTTTCTTCAACCGACTTTAGCGTCAATGCGCAAAGCCAGATAAACGATGCGCATTCGGTGTTCGCGTTTTACCAGAAGATGATCGCCTTGCGGAATAAGCACTATCCGCAAGCGCTGATTTATGGGTCATTCGCCGCCGTGGAGGACGTTGACGAGCGTATCGTTGCCTACCAGCGCGCAACACACAACGAACGTTTTATCTCTATCACCAACTTAAGCGCGCAGCATCTGCCTTACACGCTCCCGGCAGGAGAGATTGTACTCAATAATTATGCCGACGCCGACGCCACCCTGAAACCTTATCAAACCATTCTCGTTAAGGAATGAGTTAAATATGAACAAATATAAAAATATCGCCGTTGAGATAGTGAATACCATCGGCAAGGAAAACATTGCTTCCGCCACCCACTGCGCCACCCGATTACGTTTGCAGGTAAAAGACCGGCAGAAAATCGATGATGATAAAGTCCGTAATATCAGCGAAGTTAAAGGCGTATTTTTCAATTCCGGTCAGTATCAGATAATCCTCGGTACCGGGATCGTCAATAAGGTTTATCAGGAGTTTGTTAACGAATATCAGGTTGCCGAAGTCAGTAAGGATGAAATGACGAAGCAGAGTTCGGGCCGATTACAGCGGGGAATACGCAACTTATCGGACGTTTTTGTGCCAATTGTCCCGGTTCTCGGGGCGACCGGTCTGTTTCTCGGCCTGAAAGGGGTCATTTTTAATGATACCGTGCAGGCGTGGTTTGGCAGCAGCGTCCATCAGGTTCCGGCGGCCCTGCAAACGCTGACCACGGTACTCTGCGATACCGCTTTCGCCTTCCTGGCGGCGTTTATCTGCTGGTCAGCCTTTAAGAAGTTTGGCGGTACGCCGATTATCGGTTTTTTAATCGGCCTGATGCTGGTTTCCCCGGCGCTGCCGAACGCCTATGACGTGGCGTACGGCAATAGCAGCCCGATTTATGTGTTTGGCGTTATTCCGCTGGTGGGCTATCAGGGGTCAATTTTGACCGCACTCATCACCGGTATTATCGGCGCAAAACTGGAAATCTTTTTCCGCCGGGTGATGCCCAACTCGATGGACCTGATTTTCACGCCCTTTATCGTCATTCTGATTGCTGTGGCCATCGCTTTACTGATTTTAGGTCCGCTGGTACATGGGTTTGAACACTACGCCGTGATGGCTATTCAGCAATTTTTGACGCTGCCTGCGGGTATTGGCGGCCTGTTAATCGGCTTTATCTATCCCATTGCCGTAATGACCGGAATGCATCACATGTTTATTATGATTGAAACCTCGCTGATTGCCGGCACCGGGTTTAATCCACTCATTACGGTTTGCGCGATGTACGGTTTTGCCAACGCCGCCGTATGTCTGGCTATTTCACTGAAGGCGAAAAATATCGCGTTTAAAACCGCCGGAATTTCCGCGACCATTACTCAGCTATTAGGCGTCTCGGAACCGGCTTTATTCGGTATCGTGATGCAATCCGGGCTTCGGGCGATAATGGTGATGCTCACCAGCTCAGCGCTGGGCGGCATGATTCTGTCGCTGCTGTCGATAAAAGCGAACTCATACGGTCTGGCGGTCCTGCTGTCGCCGCTAATGTATCTCTACGATCGCTATCAGTTTGTCACCTATATTACCGTGGGACTCGCGGTGTTTATTTTTGCTTTTATTATTACCTTCCTTTTTGTCAAAACTGCTAACACCCGCAAAGAGAGCTGAAAATAATACAACCCGAATATTAATTTAGCCTGCGGATAACTATCCCGTTTATTAGCACAGTCATCTGTGCTCTGCACCCGCACGTCCAGAGCACAGCCACTCTTGTACAGGTATAAATGATGAAAGCCTATATGCTTACGCTCTGCGCGCTGGCTTTGCCAGCATCCGCCGCTGCGGCGGATACCACCCTGAATGAAATTAATGCCCGGCTTGAAAGACTTGAGGCCGAATTAAAGCAGTCGCGCATCCAGTTACAGGATGCGACGCGGAAAATAGATCGCGCGGAAAAAAGAGCGGCCAGCGCCGAACAAAACGCGGCGCGCGCGCAAGAAAGACTGCAGGCCGTTGAGCACAGAACCGACCAGGATCTGGCGTTAATAAAAAACCAGCCGGCGCAGAATGTCGTCGCGCAGGCGAAGCTTCAGGAAATCACCTTCGGCGGCTACGCGCGCAGCGGCATATTAACAAGCAAGGGCACAACCAGTACCGTCGGGCCTTCCCTGACGCCTGCAGGCAGCACCGGGGGGAGCGTCGGTCGCCTTGGCAATGAGTCGGATACCTATGTGACCGCCGATATTAACTACCGGCGAAAATATGATAACAATAGCCAGCTGCGTTATTACATGAAAATCGCCGAGTGGGATAAAACCTATAATACCGACAGTTCCTTTAACGGCCAGATGAACGTCCGTCAGGCTTTTGTCGAAATGAGCGATATGCCCGCATTTAGCGGCGCGTTTAAACAGGCGACGCTGTGGGCCGGTAAGCGGGAAGATCGGGATAACTTCGATATTCACTGGCTTGATTCCGATATGATGAATTTAATCGGTACCGGAGCCGGTATTTATGATGTGAATTTCTGGGGAGATATCAAAACCAACCTCGCGGTATATGGCCGTAATTTCAACGATATCGATACGATGGACAACGTTGAATATAACAACATGACCGGCGCGGATAACACGTATATTCAAAACTATACCTTCTCGCTGAATCACCGTTTGGCGAACTGGCAGTGGATGCTCAACGGCCTCTACTCGCAGGACAACGACAAACGCATAAACGATGGTCTGGCGTCGGATAAAGCGGCCTCGCAAGGGTTTAACACCATGCTGGCGTACCACGGCGACAGCTTCTACGGCCTGCGCCCCGGCAGTACGAAAACCGCGCTGCTTTATGGCCGCGCGCTGGGAGCTGAAGTTCGCGGCCCGGGCTCCGACGGTTATTTGATTCAACCGGCATGGACCGTGAAGTTCGCCTCTTATGGTATGACATCACTCACCGACAGGCTGAGCTTCGCGCCGCTGATCGTCGCTCAGAGCAGCAATAATCGCTATATCGATTCTGACCATTACGACTGGGTCACCCTGAACGCAAGAATCATTCAGCAAATTAATCAGAATTTCGCCCTGCAATACGAAACCAGCTATCAGTATATGGATATCGACCCGAAAGGTTTTAACGGCAACAGCGCTGCCAGCGGTAGCTACTACAAGCTGACGTTTGCTCCTACTTTCAAGCTGCAAAACGTCACGGACTTCTTTGAGCGTCCGGAAATCCGCTTTTTTGCCACCTGGATGCGCTGGGACAAATCGCTGGATAACTACTCCTCAACGGACACCTTCGGCAGCGCCGGATACCATAGCGCTGGTACGCTGTTCTTCGGCGCCCAGCTCGAAACCTGGTTCTGAAAACCGCGTCTCGTCGGCTCATCACAAGGGAGAGGCGCGCCAGCGATTGGCCCTCTTCCACATTTTGAACCACAATTATTGTGCCAGATTTCCGTTACCCGGAAATGAACTATCGTGGAGCTTTTCAACTGGCGGAAGGCCACCGATAACAAATGTGATAACAACAACGGCGGGTCAGTCATTATGAAGAAAATTGCCATTATCGGCGCAGGTCCTACCGGGATTTATACCCTGTTCTCATTGCTTAAACAGGGCGAGCCGCTGGACGTGTCAATTTACGAGCAGGCCGAGGAAGCGGGCGTGGGTATGCCCTATAACGATGAAGAGAATTCGCGCATGATGCTGGCCAATATCGCCAGTATTGAAATCCCTCCTGTACAAAGCACCTATCTTGACTGGCTAAAAGCCCAGAGCCCGTCGCGCCTGGCGCGCTATGGCGTAGAGTATGAAACATTGCACGATCGCCAGTTTTTGCCGCGCATCCTGCTGGGCGAATACTTTCGCGACCAGTTTCTTGCGCTGGTCGTAAAGGCCCGGGAACTGGGATTTAACATCCAGGTCAATGAGTCCTGTCGGGTCAGCGACCTGCAGGCGACCGAAGAAGGAGTGAGGCTGTGGGTGGAGGAGCAGCCCGTCGCCGAAGTGTTTGACCTCGCGGTGCTTGCCACCGGTCATGTCTGGCCGGATGAAGAAGAGTCAACCCGCACCTGGTTTCCCAGTCCGTGGTCTGGGCTGATGGAAGCCACCATTCCGCCCTGCCGGGTGGGAATTATGGGCACCTCGCTAAGCGGAATTGATGCCGCAATGGCCGTCGCCGTCCAGCACGGTCAGTTTATCGGTTCCGACGATGAGGCGCTCACCTTCAGGCTTAACGAAACCAGTCAGGCGCTGCACATCGTGCTGATGTCGCGCTCCGGCATTCTTCCGGAAGCGGATTTTTACTGTCCTATTCCCTGGGAGCCGCTGGAAATCGTCACCGACAGCGCGATGGAAAATGCCATCGCCGCGGGAAGCGACGGCCTGCTTGACCGGGTCTTTGATTTGCTGGCGCAGGAAACTGCCCTGGCCGACCCCCTGTGGAGCGAAAATATCGCCCTTCACAGCCTTAACGCCGATAGCTTCAGCGAAGCGTGGTTTGCTAAACGCCAGCAGCATAACCCTTTCCACTGGGCGATGGATAACCTTGAAGAAGTTGAGCGTAACAAGCGCGCGCGCTACACGGTCCCCTGGCGCTACGTTATCCTGCGGCTGCATGAAGCCGTTCAGGCGATGGTGCCCCACCTTAATGACCGCGACCGGGAGCGATTCAAAAACGGCCTTGCCCGGGTCTTTATTGACTGCTATGCCGCCATTCCTTCGGAGTCTATCCGCCGACTGCTGGCGCTGCGCGAAGCGGGCGCGATCGGCATTCTCGCCTTAGGGCATGATTATGATATGGCGGTGCAGCAGGAGAAGACGGTGATTACCAGCGGGCAAAATCGCTATACGTTTGACGTGTTTATTGATGCGAGGGGGCAAAAAGCGCTGAAAAATAAAGATCTCCCCTTCCCGCATTTGAGGGAGCAACTGATGGCGACGGGCGAAGAGATCCCGGAGGTTGGCGACGACTATACGTTAAGAGAGCCGCCCGTAGCGCGCGGGCGTATCGCCTTCGCCGCAATCCCCTGGCTGATGCACGACCAGCCTTTCGTTCAGGGGATTACCGCCTGCGCGGAGATCGGCGCAGCAATAGCCAGGGCGATATCGCAGCCGGCGAGCCGCTCACGCAGACGTTTAGCGCCCTTAGATCTTTAAGAAAGAGAACTAGCCGCCCGTTAACGGCGGCTAGTTTTAGCGTTTTTCAGGTTGGGGATGCCAAGGATCTTCTTTATGATCTTCGCTGTCGTCTCTTTTACGCGGAACTTCACCCTGCTCGCGCGGATCCTCTTTCGACGGATGACGACCGCGTTTATCCGGGTCGGCTGGATGCTGTACGGACATCAATTCCTCCTGTTTGCAAGGTTATTTCTGGATCCGGTCGACCCGCACCACCGGCGGCGTCATTTTCTTATCGAGACTGCCGTTAATGCTGATCATCTGATCGGGCTTCACTTCCCGGCCATCAAAAACCGCCGCGGGAATAATGACCCCTATGGTGTCGGTTTTATCGCGGAAGCTGTAGCGGTCATCACCCTGCTGCTCGATAAGATTGCCGCGTAATGAGATGGTGGCCCCATCATGCATTTCCATGGCCTGGCGCACGGTCATGATTCGCCCGTCCTCGGTCCCACGATAGCCATCATCAATCTTGTGCGGCGGCGGCGGCGCAGCGTCTTTTTTAAACCCGCCATCATCCGCGGCAAAAACGCCCTGAGCCATCAACGAACAAAAAATAACTGGCAGTAACTTTTTCATCAACAACACCTCCGGCGTATTTTCATCTTGTCTTAATAAGTCTGGGTGCTGATGTTCATTTTCACAAGCTAATGGCTAATGAATCGTCTGAGAAATATATTCCCTGGCGCGACAGGCGGAGAAAATATTACCGCCAGGCCGCAATAAAATGCGCTAAATATACCGTCAGGCTTGCGATAGAATAATCCTAAAATACTAAACGCCTCTCCCGCCTCACATTTCGAAAAGTTTCCCGGCAATCAGTAAATTACCGTTCAGAGATGAACGTAAGCGCAAAAATTATAAAAACGAATCCGTTCGATTATTCGTCAATCATCCACGACAGGCTGACCTGGCAACTACGCTTAATCTTTTAACACGAGGAGGTCAGTATGAGCGAGAACGCTAACAATACCGCGAAGTATCCCCGTCCCCCCTTTGTTGATCAGCCGCAATCGCCGCCGGGTCTTGCCGAAGAGATGAAGCCGCAGCCGGATCACGGCGAACTGAGCTACGTCGGTTCCGGTCGACTGGCAGGAAAGCGCGCGCTGATCACCGGCGGTGATTCCGGCATTGGGCGCGCGGTAGCGATCGCCTTCGCCCGCGAGGGCGCCGACGTGGCGATCAACTATCTGCCGGAAGAGGAGTCCGATGCTGAAACCGTGATTGCCCTGATTGAGGCCGAAGGGCGTAAAGCCGTAGCGATTCCGGGCGATGTGCGCGATGAAGCCTTCTGTGAATCCCTGGTCGAGCAGGCCGCCAGCCAACTCGGCGGGCTGGATATTCTGGTCAATAACGCCGGACGCCAGCAATATTGCGAGTCGCTGGAAGAGTTAACCACCGCCGACTTTGACGCCACCTTTAAAACCAACGTTTATGCGGCCTTCTGGATCACCAAAGCCGCCCTGCGTCATCTTAAAGAACACAGCGTAATTATTAACACCTCATCCGTGCAGGCCTTTAAGCCGAGCCCTATCCTGCTGGACTACGCGCAAACCAAAGCCTGCCTGGTGGCATTCACGAAGTCGCTGGCTAAACAGCTGGGGCCGAAAGGTATCCGGGTGAACGCGGTCGCGCCCGGCCCTTACTGGACGGTGCTGCAGTCAAGCGGCGGCCAGCCGGAAGAAAAAGTGCGTCAGTTCGGCGCCGATACGCCGCTGGGCCGTCCAGGGCAACCGGTGGAGATCGCGCCGCTGTACGTTACCCTTGCCTCAGATGCCTGCTCCTTCACCTCCGGCCAGGTGTGGTGCTCCGACGGCGGCGACGGCGTGCTGTAACCCGTTGCGGCGGCGGGCCCCTCAGCGGCCCGCCGTCGTGCGCAGACAGTCGAGATACTTCTGCGCTGAATCCAGTACGATCTGACGGGCATTTTTGGTGATGTTCTGCCCTTCGAAGGCGCCGTACAGCGCCCCGAAGGGCGCATCGCCCAAACGCTCAACGATATTCTCGACGCTGGGGGCCGCCAAAGGCAGAAGATTAGGATAGCTCCACATAAAAGAAACGGCGCGTGCGCCCGGCGTGACCTGGATAATATCTCCCGCCAGCATAATACCTCCCTCTTTTGCCCAGTGCAGAACGGTTCCCCCGGCGAAATGCCCGCCCAGGCGCAGCAACCGTACCGACGGAAGGATCTCCAGCGCATCCCCTTCCCATAATGTGATGGCAGGGCTATCGCGCATGATCCATTCGCGATCGCTGGCATGAAGATAAATGCGCGCATCAAAGGCTGCTGCCCAGTCCTGCATCGTGGTGTAGTAGTGAGGATGAGAAATGGCGATCGCTTTTATCCCGCCAAGCGCGGTGATCAGCGTTTTGCTGGCGGCATCAAGATTAGCGATGCAGTCCCACAGAATATTCCCCTGCGGCGTGAGCAGCAGAAAAGCGCGCTGATCGATAGCAAATTTCGGTACCGTCCTGAAACTCAACAGCCGTTCGTTATGCTGCTGCCATTTATTCATATGCGTCGCGATCAGATCGTCAGGTTTAATCCAGGCCTGTCCGCTGGCCGGGACGTACTGGCGTTCATCCTCACAGATACGACAATGGTTCAGGGTATTGCCGCGATCGTCGTAAGACGTACCGCAGGTTGCGCACAGCGTAATCATCACATCTCCTTCAGAATCATTCAGGAAGTCGTAATGAGTATGGCAGACGGGAAATTTATGGCAGGAAGGCGGGCTTCGCAGGGCTTCCGTGCCCTGAGAGGAATTTATTCGAAATAGACGTCAGGGTTTTCCGACAGCGACACGAAGGTTTTGCTGTTTTTATCCAGCGCGCGAATGTCGCCGCTTTCAATATCGTAGAACCAGCCGTGCAGACGCAACGTGCTGTCGCGCAGGCCGACGGCAACGGAGGGGTGGGTTTTAATATTGTTCAGCTGGGCGATGACGTTTTCCTGCACCATACCGTTGACTTTATCGGTCTCGTTAGCCCAGGTTTTCTTCTCCACGACGGCCTTCGCCGCGTCGGAGTAGCGCAGCCAGTGGGACACGGCAGGCATCGGCTCCAGACACTGGCAGGTGGCGATGGCTTTCATCGCGCCGCAGTTAGAGTGGCCGCAGATGACGATATCGGTCACGCCCAGCGCGACGACGGCGTACTCGATTGTCGCGGAAACCCCGCCCGGTTCAGGGCCAAATGAGGGGACGATATTCCCGGCGTTACGGATCACAAACAGCTGACCCGGCTCCTGCTGAGTCACCAGCTCCGGGACCAGACGGCTATCGGAACAGGAGATAAACAGCGCTTTGGGATTCTGGCTGGATGCCAGGCTGCGGAAGAGCTCTTTACGTTGCGGGAAGATCTCTTTCTGGAAGTTGAGGAAGCCCTCAATGATATGTTGCATAGCAGTGTCTCTTTTCTCTGTTTTAATGACGATATGACAAAGATCACATTTAGCCAGTTTATCACTGACGCGCGAAATGGGAATCGTTATTCGAGGATGAGATAAAACATCGTCCCGCAAAGCCTGGTGACAGCGCGGTAAAGATTGTTTATTTTTTGACAGAGAAAACATTGATGAGCCGGAGCCCCATGCGACTTTAGCGCTCAACATCAACCAGGAGCGCTTATGTTCTTATCCAGCCTGATGGCCATTGCCGCGGTTCTCATTATGGGCGTTATCAGCCCCGGTCCAAGCTTTATTTACGTGGCCCGCAACGCCGTTGCGCGCTCGCGGGTGCACGGTCTGGTCACCGCGCTGGGAACCGGCGCGGGCGCGGCTATCTTTTCGATAATGGCCATGATGGGGCTGCAAAAAGTGCTGACGGCGGTGCCGGAAATGTTCATCGGCCTGAAGGTTGCGGGTGGCCTGTATCTGCTGTGGCTGGGTTATAAAATTTACCGCGGCGCGGCGCAGCCGATGGATTTTGCCGCAGGCGGCATGGCGGCGGAACATTCACTATTGAAAACCTTCCGCGATGGCCTTTATACCCAGCTCAGCAACCCGAAAACGGCGCTGGTATTCGCCTCTATCTTTACCGCCCTGCTGCCGGAACGCATCCCGTTGGCCTTTTACTATATCGTGCCGCTGATGAGCTTCCTGATCGACGTCAGCTGGTATTCGCTGGTGGCGCTGGTGCTCTCTTCCGCCCGCCCGCGCAGCGTCTATCTGCGCATGAAGCGTAAGATTGATATCGTCACCGCCACGGTACTGGGCGCGCTCGGCCTGCGCCTGATTGCCACTTCGCTGTCAAAGTAGGCCAACATACCGTTTAAACGGTATAAATACGGATGTCGTGCTCGCTGAACGCGTCGCGATATTCCCGGCTGATATTCTCCTCCACGACCAGTACGTCAATGGCGCTGCTCTCGACCACCACGAAGCGCGCCACCGCCGGGATCTTATCGGAGGTCAGGCCGACAATAATTTCGCTGCACTGTTTAATGACCGCTTTTTTAAATTCGCAGTCGGAATAGTCAAAGCCTGTCAGGCCCGACTCAGGCGCCATGGCGCAGCCGCCGATAAACCCCTGATCGAAAAGCATACCCTGAATCTGCGCCACGGCGGAGGCCCCCACGCAGCCGCCGGTGGCGCGTTGGATCTGCCCGCCAAGCATCACGACGTCATACAGCGGTTTTTTGAGCAATACGGCAGCGATCTCGGGGGAGTTGGTGACCACCGTTAGCGCCAGCTCCGCCGGTAGCGCCTCCGCCATCGCCAGATTGGTGGTGCCGGTATCAATGAATATGCAGCCGCCGGGCTTCACCAGCTTTGCGCATTTCTGCGCGATTCTGCTTTTTGTCGCCGTATTTTTCTCTTTGCGCGCGCTGTAGTCACCGGCTTCAGGCAGGGTCATCACCGCACCGCCGTAGACCTTTTTGCAGTATCCCTCGCGGCTAAGCTCATGTAAATCACGGCGAATCGTATGCTCGGAGACGTTCAGACGGCTGGCCAGTTCGGCGCAAACCACTCTGCCGTTCTCCTGGAGGATCTGGCAAATAAGCGCTTGTCGTTGTTTAGGAAAAGCAGCATAATCGAGCAAAAAATAACTCCTGAAAGATTGTTCATCGAGCAATAAAGTGCATAATCGTGCATTCGTGCCCTGACTGTCAACACACCCTATATCGAGGTTTGCCATGAAAATTGCCCATATCGCCCTTTGGACCCGTCAGCTTGAGCAACAGGCCCGCTTCTGGGTAGCCTTCTTCGACGGTGAGATAAATGAGAAGTACTGCAGTCAGACCAACCCGGGGTTTGAATCCTTTTTTGTCAGGATCGGCGATGATATTGCCATTGAATTGATGACCAAGCCGGGATTGACTGCGCTGACGGCGGATAATAACCACACCGGCTGGGTGCACCTGGCGATAACCGTTGGCGGTACGGAGAACGTCGACAGGCTGGCAAAACGCGCCGCTGAGCAGGATATTCTGGTTTCTGCGCCTCGGACCACCGGTGATGGCTATTATGAAGCGGTAATTAAAGACCCCGATGGCAACCTGATTGAAATCGTCGCATAGTGTCAGACATTGATTCAACAGGAGACGCCCGTGGCCAACTATCACGTCATAGACAAACAAAACTGGCCGCGAAAAGATCATTTTGATTTTTATCGCGGTTTTGCCAATCCCAGCTTTAATCTCTGCGTTCCTGTCGAGGCGCAGCGGCTATATGAGTGCGCGAAAGATCGCGGCGTCTCGTTTTTCCAGCTGGCCCTCTTCGCCCTTGTGCGCGCAGCGAACGAGGTGCCGCAGCTTAAACAGCGGCTGTTGGGCGACGATATTATCGAATATGACCAGCTGGCGGTGATGACGCCAGTGATGACCGCCCAGGAAGGTTTTCGCCAGGTCTGGTGCGAGAATGCCGCCGATTTTGCCGCCTTCAGCCAGGCCGCCACGCCACATATCGAGGCGGCAAAACACACCGCGCCGGCGCCGCTTATCGTCAACGGCGAAAATTTCTTCTGCGCCAGCTGCCTGCCGTGGCTGCATTTCAGCGCCATGACTCACGCTGAGTATTACGTTGGCGCGTCGGTACCCGCCCTCACCTGGGGCAAGCTGAAAAACGGTATTATTCCGGTCGCGGGCAAATTCAATCACGCCTTTGTCGACGGCCTGCACGCCAGCCGTTTTTTTGCCCGCGTCGAAGAAAATTTTGCTCAACCGGAGATCCTCTGGCAGACGCGATAATCCCCCGCCATCCCTCAATGACACTCGAGCCCCGGTAAGCCGGGGCCGAAACGCCTGCGTGACTCCCGGCCTGTTCACTCTGCCCACTGTCGCAAATCCAACATGCTGATTCATTCTGCGTTGCAAATGCAGCAGTACGAGGGCGTACCAAAAAACTAACTTACTGTTTAATAAATATTAAATAAGAAACGCGTTCTGGCATAGCCTTTGCTTTAACAGTTATATAACCCACTGGAATTATTAGGCATTTACTTAGCTATTTTTAGCATATGCCGTTTGTTAACCATGAGATGTGACTATGCCCGACGAAAAACAGACCCTTCACTATTGCCGCCAGACGCCAAAGGCATACGTTATCCGCAGCGATGACGAAGCCATCGCCATCGCCCATGAAATCGCGGCGGTACTGCAGCCCGGCGCGGCGCAACGCGATCGCAGCGGCAGCGTGCCGCCGGAGATTATCGATACCTACTCCAATAGCGGCCTGTGGGGTATCACCGTCCCGCGGCAATGGGGCGGAGCCGAGGTATCCGCCGCCACGCTGGCCCAGGTGATAGCGATTATTTCCGCCGCCGACCCGTCGCTGGGGCAAATTCCCCAGAACCATTACTGTCTTCTGGAGGATATCCGTCTGCAGGGCAGCGAAGAGCAGCAGGCATTTTTCTTCGCTCAGGTGCTGCAAGGCTATCGCTTTGCCAACGCGCTTTCTGAAACCGGCGGCAAGACGGTACTCGATATCCGCACTCGCCTGGAGGCCAGCGAACGCGGTCTGCACATCACCGGCCAAAAAGGCTACTGCACCGGTTCGCTCTACGCCCACTGGATCGGCATTCTGGCGCTCGATGCAGAGAATAACGCGCAGCTGGCGTTTGTGCCGCGCGAATCGGCTGGGCTGACGGTCATCGACGACTGGGCCTGCCTCGGCCAGCGTACCACCGCCAGCGGAACGGTCCTGGCGGAGAATCTTGTCGTCGAGCCTTTCCACCTGTTCCCGACCTGGAAATCCTACGCGACGCCAACCCTTGCCGGGCCGTTTGCCCAGCTCACCACCGCCGCTATCGACCTGGGGATTGCCCGCGCGGCGCTTAACGACACGGTGAACTTTGTCAGCCAGTTTGCTCGCCCCTGGATCGATGCCGGCGTTGAGCGGGCCAGCGAAGACCCGCTGACTATCTACCATATTGGACAGCTTGACAGCCGGCTGGCCGCCGCCGATGCGCTGCTGGAGCGGGCCGGCAAAGTGCTCGATCGCTATAAATACGCACTGAGCGAGGATAACGTTGCTCAGGCGTCTATCTCCGTGGCGCGCGCCAAGGTCTTTACCACCGAAGCGGCGCTGGAAGCCGCCAGCCGCCTGTTTGAGCTTAGCGGCACCCGCTCAACCAGCATCGCCCTCAATCTTGATCGCCACTGGCGCAACGGCCGCGTCCACACCCTGCACGATCCGGTGCGCTGGAAATATCAGCTGCTGGGCAACTGAGTGCTGAACGGCATTCCTCCACAACGCCATGACTGGAACTGAGATGAACGGCGCGCTGGCTTTTTTCGCTGATATCGACTGGGGCGACGTGGCGCAGGCCAGCCTCGATACCTTGACCATGCTGGGCTGGTCGCTGGGCTTTACCGTGCTGATTGGCCTACCGCTGGGAATTGTGCTCTATCTCAGCGGCCAGCCTCGCCTGCTCCATGCTCCGCGCCTCTATCGCCTGCTGTCGCTGGGGGTCAACGTTCTGCGCTCGCTGCCCTTCATCATTTTATTGATTGTGATGATCCCGGTGACGACGCTGATTACCGGCACCTCGCTGGGCGTTGAAGGCACCATTCCGCCGCTGGTTGTCGGCTGCGCGCCTTTCTTTGCCCGGCTGGTTGAGACCGCGCTGCGCGAGGTGGAGCACGGTCTGGTGGAGGCCAGTTGGTCAATGGGCGGCAACACCTGGCAGCTAATCTGGCACACCCTGCTGCCGGAGTCGCGCGCCGGGCTTATTGCCGCCGTGACCGTGACCGCGATTTTACTGGTCGATTATACCTCCATGGCGGGGGTCATCGGCGGCGGCGGGCTGGGCGACCTGGCCATCCGCTTTGGCTATCAGCGCTTCCAGACGGACGTGATGGTGATAACCGTTCTGCTGCTGATTGCTCTGGTGCAGATAGTACAGATGAGCGGCGATCGTCTGGTGAAGGCGATGAGCCGCAAATAACAATAGCTTCAGGAATAAGACAATGAAAAAAACAACACTCGCAGCCGGGCTCCTGGCCCTCTTCGCTTTATCCGCCAGCGCCAACGAGACGCTGACCGTGGGCGCGACGCCGGTCCCCCATGCCGAAATTCTCGAGTTCGTTAAGCCCGAGCTGGCGAAACAGGGGGTCGATTTGAAAATTAAAGTCTTCAACGACTTTATCCAGCCCAACCAGCAGCTGGCGGAGAAAAATCTCGACGCCAACTACTACCAGTACCGCCCTTTCCTCGATAACTACAACCAGACCCGCCACACCCATCTGCTGCCGGTGGTCGGCGTGCATATTGAACCGTTTGGCGCTTATTCGAGCAAATATAAAACAATCAAAGAGGTACCGGATGGTGCCACCGTTGCCATCCCGAACGATCCGGTGAATACCGGTCGCGCGCTGGTGATGCTCAGCAATGCCGGGCTGATTACCCTGAAAAACCCGCAGGATCCGCAGTCGGCGACCAAAGATATCACCGCTAATCCGCACCGTTTTAAAATTCGCGAGCTGGAAGGCGCGATGCTGGCGCGGGCGGTGAATCAGGTCGATCTGGCGTTTATCTTCGCCAACTATGCGCTGGAGGCCGGAATTGATACCGATAAGGCGCTGCTGGTGGAAAAAGGTAGCGATCTGTACGTCGAGTATCTGGTGGCGCGTCCCGACAACATCAACGATCCCGGCATTCAGAAGCTGGCGAAAGCCCTGAACTCAGACCGCGTGCGCAGCTTCATTCTCACCCGCTATAAAGGCAAAATCCTGCCCGGTTTTTAATCGCCGGATGTTCATCGGCAGCCTGCAGGCTGCCGTTTAATTTCGTTAACAGAGCCGCCATCGTGACGCAAAAACCCAACGCCACAACGCATATTCAGTTGAGCCAGATAAGTAAAGCCTACCCCAACGGCGTGCAGGCGCTGCGGGATATTAATCTGCAGATCGCTCAGGGAGAAATCTTCGGCATTATTGGCCGCAGCGGCGCCGGAAAATCAACCCTGCTGCGCCTGTTCAACCGCCTGGAAAACGCCGACAGCGGTGAGATTACCATTCACGGCGAACATACTCGGCACTACTCCCGCAGCCAGCTGCGCGACCTGCGCCGGCGGGTCGCGATGATCTTTCAGCACTTTAATTTAATGGCGGCCAAAACGGTGGCGCAGAACGTTGAGCTGCCGCTGAAAATGGCCGGGGTACCGCGGGCGGAAAGGCAGAAACGGGTTGCGGAGATCCTGGCGCTTGTCGGCCTCAGCGATCTGCGCGACAGCTGGCCGGCTAAGCTTTCCGGTGGCCAGAAGCAGCGCACCGGTATCGCCCGTGCGCTGGTCACGCAGCCGGAGATCCTGCTGTGTGACGAAGCCACCTCGGCCCTCGACCCGGAAAATACCCTTGCAGTACTAAAACTCCTTAAAGAGATCAACCAGCGCCTTGGTTTGACCATCGTGCTGATCACCCATGAGATGGACGTCATTCGCACCCTCTGCGACCGGGTCGCGGTGCTTGAGCACGGAGAAATTATCGAACAGGGCGAGGTGTGGCGAGTATTTGGTCATCCCGGACATGCTGTCACGCAAAGCCTGCTCGGCACGCTCCATCATGACCGTGCGGAAGAACGACTCTCGCTGAGCGAAAACCAGCAGCTGGTCACGCTGCATTTTGACGGCAGCAGCGGGCAGGAACCGGATTTACAGCGCATCGCCGCGCTGCTGGGCGCCGATGCCCGCCTGTTATACGGCAGCTGCGAGCAGATTCAGGGACGGGTGATTGGCCAGCTGCGGATACGCCTGGCGAAGCCGCTGGCCAATCCTCATTTACAGCAGCATGCCGGCTGGGTGGCTGACCGCTTAACCCTTTCCGGCGATACGGCAGCGGAGAATGCTGGCGTTTAGCGCAAAAGTGGCAGATTAATACTGAATTATTGCTAATGCTAAATTGCTATAAGCCATAGCCTTTCGGTGTTAGACAGGGCGCTAAGCGCCTCTTATCTTTCGTCATGATTTGTAAATACACTACGCAATTCTTTGATGAGGGAGCACTTTTGTCCAGACTACTGCACGGGTTAAAAACCAAACAGACGCGGTTCGCGCTTGCTCTGAAAATCGCGTTGCTCGGCGGCGCGGTGGCATTTTCTTCTGTCGCCATCGCCGACGAGATCTTAAAAGAAGGGATCACCCCGGCCAGCGATGCCAGCCAGATCCCCGCAGCGGCAAAGCTGCGTAAAGATACCGTCGTGGCCGGCATTTCCGAGCCACAGGGCATTTTTAACCCCTACTTCTTCGTCAACGGCTGGGATGAAAACGTCACCAACGTGATCTTCTCCCGCCTGATCGACTGGGACAGCCACGGCAAACTGGTGCCGGGTCTCGCCGAAAGCTGGACGGTCAGTCCGGACAACAAGGTCTACACCATCAAGCTGCGACCCAATCTGACCTTTAGCGACGGCTCGCCGCTGACGGCTGACGATGTCGCCTTTACCCTCACCGTGCTGCTGGACCCGAAATACGACGGCGATACCGATATTACGCTCGCCAATATCGCCGGCGGCGCGGAGTACAAAGCGGCGAAAGCCGATAGCGTCAGCGGTCTGAAAGTGCTGGATCCCTTGACGCTCCAGGTGACCACCACCCAGCCGGGCGCGACGACGTTGGCAAAAATTGGCGGTCCGGTACTCTCCAGAGCGTATTACGGCAAAGGCTACCAGCGCGGCAATCTCGATTATCTGCGCACCCTGCACGGCAAACCGCTGGGCAACGGTCCTTACGTTTATGACAAATATATCCCCGGCCAGGAGATTCGTTTCCACGCCAACAGCCATTTTTATCGCGGTACGCCCCCCACCCCGCGCTTTATCTATCGCGTGACCAACCCGGCGACCAACTTTCAGCTCTTCCAGACGGGCGAAACCGACTACGACGCCTTTACCTCGCGTCCGGACGATATCGAACAGCTGAAAATGCTCGGCTTTGCCAACATCAACCTTTACGGCTCCAGCGACTACAGCCAGGTGGAGTTTAACGTCCGCCGCCCGGCGCTGAAGGACATCAAGGTACGCCAGGCGCTGATTTACGGCCTCGATCGCCAGAAGCTGATTGATGTGGTCTACCAGGGCTACGGTAAAGTAGCGATTGAGCCTATCGCGCCAATCTCCTGGGCCTGGAACGCCGACGGAGTGAACCCGTATCACTATGACCCGGCGCAGGCGAAGAAGCTGCTGGACGATGCCGGCTGGAAACCGGGACCGGACGGTATCCGCGTCAAAGAGGGCAAACGCCTGGAGTTAACCCTGCTGGTGAGTAAGAAAGTGCTTAACGATGCGCTGATCCCCATCGCCAAAGAGAACTGGCAGCAGATTGGCGTCCTGTTAAAACCGCAGGTCGTCGATTTCAACGCCCTGATGGCGCAGCGTAAGTCGGGTAATTACGATCTGGCGTCGTTCAGCACCAGCACCCTTAACGACCCGCATGATGGCGTGTGGGATTTTTACAGCGCGGAAGCGAAAGAGTCCGGCTATAACAATCCGCAGGTCGATAAGCTGATTACCGAAGGTAACTCGGTGCTCGACGTTGAGAAACGCAAGCCTATCTACCACCAGCTGTATCAGGTACTGGCGCAGGACCCGCCGGTGATCCTTCTCGGCTACCGCGAAATTCTCTCGGCGAGCAGCGCCCGGGTCACCGGCTTCAAACCGGATATCTACAACGGCCTGACCGGCAGCCTGCCGGATGTCAAAATCGTTAAGTAAATCCCCAGCCGCCGGGATGTCCGGCGGCTGACGTGAGAATGTCATGAGAAATTTCATCCTGAGACGGCTGCTGCAAACGCTGCCGATGCTGCTGCTGGCTTCATTCATTATCTTTATGCTGTTTGCCAAAACGCCGGGCGATTTTATCGACGGCAATATCACCCTCACCGCCGCCCGCGCCGCCGAACTGAAGGCGATTTACGGTCTGGACCAGCCGTTACTCACCCGCTATATCCATTGGCTTGGCCAGCTGCTGCGCGGCGATCTTGGGTTCTCGCTGCAGTACCAGATTCCGGTCAGCCAGCTGCTTAACCAGTACATCTGGAACTCCTTCCTGCTGGCCAGCGTGGCGCTGGTGTTCTACTGGGGGATTGGTCTGACGGTCGGCGCAATCTCGGCGCTGAAGCCCAACTCGCTGTTCGATCATCTGGTGAGCGTCGCGGTCTTCGCCGCCATGTCGTTCCCGACCTTTTTCCTCTGTCTGCTGCTGATCAAGTGGTTCGCCGTCGACCTGCACTGGCTGCCGGTTGGCGGCATGACCCGTACCGGTAGTGACGACAGCGGCTGGGGCTATGTGCTACAGGTTGCCGCCCATCTGGTGCTGCCGGTGCTGGCGCTGGTGATGCTCCAGGCAGGTAGCCTGACCCGCTATTTTCGCGCCAGCATGCTCGAGGTGGTGAAAATGGATTTTATCCGCACCGCCCGCGCTAAAGGGCTACGCGAACGCACGGTTATCCTGAAGCACGCCTTGCGGAACGCCCTGCTGCCGATCATTACCCTGCTCGGCTTCGAGCTGCCTGGGCTGTTTTCCGGGGCGATCATCACCGAAAAAGTATTTAACTGGCCCGGGGCTGGACATATTCATATTGATTCGCTGGCCGCCCGCGACTACCCGGTGTTAATGGGATTCACCCTGTTTCTGGCGGTGCTCACCATTCTTGGCAATCTGCTTGCCGATGTGCTTTACGCGTGGGTCGACCCGCGCATTCGCGTGAGGTCCTGATGCTCAGCTCCCTGTTCTCTTCCAACCGACGCCTGCGCGACGCGGAAATTCCGGCGCTGGCGCAGGTTACGCCGTCCCCCTGGCGTCAGGCCTGGCAGGCGCTGCGTCACAATCGTCTGGCGATGCTGTGCCTGCTGCTGCTGGTCATCATGGCCCTCTGGTGCACGCTGGGGCCGCTGTGGTCGCCGTGGAAGGACGATGCTACCGACGCGCTGATGATCAACAAGCCACCCGGCGCGCAGCACTGGCTGGGTACCGATTTTCTCGGTCGCGATATTTACACCCGCCTGCTACTGGCCGGACGCATTTCGCTGATCATCGGCCTGCTGACCATGCTGCTGTCGGTCACCCTTGGCTATCTGCTCGGCGCGCTGTCGGGCTACGCCGGCGGCCTGACCGATAAACTCATCATGCGTTTTGCCGATCTGGTGATGACCATCCCCGGCCTGCCGCTGCTGATTGTCGCGGGAGCGATGCTCTCCGAGCTCGATTTCTCGCCGGATTCACGCATCTATATGGTGGTAGTTATGCTGAGCCTGCTGGAGTGGCCGAAGCTTGCCCGGCTGGTACGAGGGCAGTGCCTCTCCCTGCGCGAGCGCGACTTTATGCTGGCGACCCAGGTGCTGGGCTTGTCGGCGCGGCGCCGTCTGTTTGGTCATCTGCTGCCGAATACGGTACCGATTCTGGTGGTGATGGCGACGATGGCGGTGGCTAACGCTATTCTCAGCGAGTCTGCACTTAGCTACCTCGGGCTTGGCGTTGTGCCGCCGACGCCGTCGTGGGGCAATATGATGGACGCCGCTAACAGCCTGATCGATTTTCAGCGCCGCCCCTGGCTATGGATGCCGCCGGGGATCGCCATTTTTATCACCGTCATTGCCATCAACGTGCTGGGCGATGGCCTGCGCGACGCCATGGACCCCAAAATGAAACAGAGGCTGAAATGAGTCGCGCATTAATTACCTTTAATCAACTTTCGGTCTCTTTTGCCGCCGACAAAGGCCGGGTACGCGCGGTGCAGGAGGTGTCGTTCACTATCCGCGCCGGGCAGACCGTTGGCGTCGTCGGCGAATCCGGCTGCGGTAAAAGCGTTACCGCCATGTCATTAATGGGCCTGCTGCCGCCGCAGGCGGCGCGCATTGACGGTGGGGAGATACTTTTCGAGGATCAGGATCTGCTGCGGCTGAAAAATGCCCATATGGCCGATCTACGCGGCAATCAGCTGGCGATGATTTTTCAGGAACCGATGAGCGCCCTTAATCCAGTACTCACCGTCGGCGAGCAGCTGTGCGAGCCGCTTATTCGCCACCGCGGCGAGTCGCCGAAGATCGCATGGCAGCACGCTATCCAGCTTCTGGCTGATGTTGGACTGGCGCGCGCGGATAGCCTGATGGCCAGCTATCCACACCAGCTTTCCGGCGGCATGCTGCAGCGGGTGATGATCGCCATGGCGCTGAGCTGCCAGCCGAAGCTGCTGATTGCCGATGAGCCGACGACCGCGCTGGACGTCACCGTGCAGGCGCAGATCCTGCGACTGCTGCGCGACCAGGCGCGAGCCAACCGGATGGCGATGATGCTGATTACTCACGATCTCGGGGTTATCGCGCAGATGGCCGAACACGTGGTGGTGATGTACGCCGGGCGTATCGTTGAGCAAGGTGCGACAGCCGCCATTTTGCGTAACCCGCAGCATCCCTATACCCAGGGGCTGATCGCCTCGCGCCCTGTGCCGGGGGAGCGGCGGCGACGCCTCTACTCAATCCCCGGTCAGGTACCGGACCTCGCCGCCCTTCCCGCCGGATGCGCCTTCGCCGAGCGCTGCGCAAAAGCCACCGCGCGCTGCCGACAGAGCATTCCGCCGCTATCGGGGCATAACCGGCAGGCCGCCTGCTTTTACAGTGAACTTTCGGAGTCCGTGGCATGAATCATGAATACGTGATTGAAGTGGATGGGCTAAAAAAACACTTCCCGCTACGCGATGAGCTATTCGGCCAGCAGACCGGCGTGCTGCGGGCCGTGGATGGTGTGAGCTTTAAGATTCGCCGGGGCACGATTTTTGGCCTGGTAGGCGAATCCGGCAGCGGGAAAACCACCGTTGGCCGCACGCTGCTGGGGCTATACGAGAAGACCGCCGGCAGCGTGAAGTTTCGCGGCCAGGAGCTTGCCGAACTGTCGCCGCAGGCGATGCGCGCGCTGCGGCCTAAAATCCAGCTGGTTTTTCAGGACCCCTACAGTTCATTAAACCCGCGCATACGCATTGGCGTCGCCATCGGCGAGGCGATGCTGGAACATAAACTCTGTCGCCGGGCGGAGCTGTATGACAAAACCCTTGAGGTGATGCGCATCTGCGGGCTGTCTCCGCAGCATTACAACCGCTTCCCGCACGAATTTTCCGGCGGCCAGCGTCAGCGCATCGGCATTGCCCGTGCGCTGATCTTAAACCCGGATTTTATTATTGCCGATGAACCGATTTCAGCCCTCGATGTGTCGATTCAGGCGCAGATTATCAATCTGTTTTCCGACCTGCGAGACGACCATGGGGTGACGTTTTTGTTTATCTCCCACGATCTGGGGGTAGTAGAGCATCTGTGCGATGACGTAGCGGTAATGTATCTCGGTCAGCTGGTAGAGACCGCCAGCCGCGATGCGCTATTCAGCAGCCCCCTGCATCCCTACACCCGGGCGCTGCTGGCGGCGGTACCGACCCTCGATCCGGACAGCGAGCCGGTCGCGGCGCTACAAGGTGAAATTCCCGACCCGTCCCGGCCCCCTTCCGGCTGTCGTTTTTCCTCGCGCTGCCCGCAGGCCAGCGACCGCTGCCGCCGTGATATTCCGCTTCTAAGGGAGGTTGCCGACGGCCACCTCGTCGCCTGTCACGCGGTTTAGCGCCGGGTAATCTTCAGAGCATAAAAAAAACCGCCCACACGCAGGGGCGGTTAGTTGCGTAAGAGCGAACCGGCTGCGGCTACTCTTCCAGCGCGAAGGCAATAATATCATCGCCCACGTCCGGCGAGTGGCTGGCGCCCCCGGCGGAGATCACCACGTACTCTTTACCGCTTTTCGGTGATTTATAGATCAGCGGAGCCGCCACTGCCCCTACCGGCAGACGAGCGCGCCATAGCTCTTTACCGGTAGCGGAATCCAGCGCGCGCAGGTAGTTATCCTGGGTACCGGCGAAGAAGACCAGTCCGGAAGCCGTGGACGTTGGGCCGCCCAGCGTCGGCATACCCAGCGGGATATGCATGTGCGTTTTCAGCCCCAGCGGACCGGTATCCTCTACCGATCCCATCGGTACCTGCCACCTCAGCTGGCGGGTATTGAGGTCGATGGCGCTCATGGTGCCAAACGGCGGCGTATTACAGGGAACGCCCAGCGCCGACTGCAAGATATCAATCCGCACTCCGCCGTATGGCCCGGCAATTTGCGGACGCACGGTCCCCATAAAGCCGGGCACCTCGTCGGTGGAGACTTTGTATTTCGCCATATCCTCTTTGCGCACCAGCGACATTCTCAGCGGCATCCGCATATCATTGACGAACAGCGTTCCTGTGCGCTCATCGATAGTGATACCGCCCCAGTTCATGCCGCCCAGCAGGCTCGGCCATTCGATGTACGGCTTCTCTGACGGCGGCGTGTACATACCCAGATAAGTCGACGCTTTGAAGTCGATACGGCACATCAGCTGATCGAACGGCGTCACGCCCCACATCGACTTCTCGGTGAGCGGCTCGACGCCCAATTGCGGCATGCCGGTGGAGAACGGCTGGGTGGCGGAGAGATGCTCGCCTTCCGCGCCGTCGTGGGCCACAGGTCGCTCTTCTACGCGAGTCACTGGCTTGCCGGTACGCCGGTCGAGCACGTAAATCTGCCCGGTTTTGGTGGTCTGGATCAGGACCGGAACCTCTTCACCCCGGTCGTTTTTCATATGGAACAGTACCGGCTGCGACGGCAGGTCATAGTCCCAGATATCATGATGCACGGTCTGGAAGACCCACTTCGTCTCCCCGGTGCTGGCATCCACCGCCACCACGGACGAGCCATATTTCTCTTTGGCCGCGTTGCGATCGCCGCCCCAGTAGTCCGGCGGACCGTTACCGGTCGGCAGATAAATCAGATTCAGCTCTTTGTCAAAGCCCGGCACCGTCCAGACGTTCGGCGTTTCGAGAGTGTAGACGCGCCCTTTTACCGGATCGGTCACGTTTTCCGGCTGGCCGACGTCCCACGCCCACACCACTTTGCCGGTACGGACGTCAAACGCGCGCACCACGCCGGAGGGTTCGCCGTGCACGATATCGCGCACCCAGCCGCCGAGCACCGCAATATGCCCCATAATCACCGGCGTTGAGGTCGGATGGTAGCGTTTGCTGTTTTCGGTATTGTCCATACCCTGTTTCAGATCAACGCTACCGTGGTCGCCGAAGTCATCGCACAGCTCGCCGGTTTTGGCGTTCAGGGCGATCAAGCGGGCGTCGACCGTAGACACCAGGATACGCTGCGGACACTGCTGCAGCGACGGGCTGGCCTTCTCCTCTGCGCTCAGAGAATCATCGCTCTGCGCATCCCAATAGCCAACCCCGCGGCAGGTGACGTGCTCGGCGGTTTGCGCGTGCGGGTCAAAACGCCAGCGCGCTTTACCGGTATCCGCATCCAGCGCGGTGACCACGTTCAGCGGCGTACAGGAGTACAGCGTATCGCCAATTTGCAGCGGGGTATTTTCATCGACGCCAATTCCGGCGCCGGTAAGCCGCCGGCCGGTATGGTACGTCCAGGCGACTTTCAGGTTTTTGACGTTTTGCGGCGTAATGTCCTCGTACGGCGCAAAACGGGTGCCGGAGGCATCGCGACCGAAGAACGCCCAGTTATCGCTTTTGGCAGCCAGGGTCGGCGTTTTGTCGTCGCTCGCTTTCACCACGCCGTTATGAATACCGCCGTGCGGGTAAAAGGCCGAGACCAGCGTCGCCAGCAGCACGAGGAAAATCGCCGAAGCGCTCCAGTTGGCGTAGCGTACCCGCGTACGCGGCATCGGCAGCGTCGCCGACAGCCACAGCGCCAGCATCAGCATCAGCGCAGGCACCACCAGTCGTGGGATCAGTCCCCAATAACTGAGCTGCACTTCATACAGCGCCCAGGCAAGGGTCAACAGAAAAGTCAGAATGGCAAAAGGCAGGACATATCGACTGCGGGCGAGATAGCCGACGGCGATAAGCAGATAAGCAATACCGGCGAGCAGATACCAGGCGCTGCCGCCCAGCGAGAGGAGTTTGCCCCCCCAGATGGTGAAAAAGAGCCCAATGCCAAAGCTCAGTAATACAAAGAGTAATCGGTAGACGGTGAAGAAAATTCCCCTTCCGCTACCTTGTCGTTCGTCCATATTTCATCCCATACGACGTCAGTCGAAAAAACCAAAACATCTTATATAAACAGCGCCTTATCAGACCGATAAGGACACAGACCGCATATCATGTTGGTTGGACGCTCTCAGGCAGAGCGAAGAACGTAAGGAATTATATGTATTTGTAAAAATAATGTAAAACTATCACGCATGAAATGTTTAAAATTTTTTAATTTATAAAACTAATTTATCAGATGAAGCGGTTGTAAGGCTGAACGCGCGGAGTTGAGGCGAGGAAAGATGAAGGGCAAAACGATTGTCGACCCGCAGCCCCCTGCGGGTCGACAATCTTCACTTTATGCTTATCCGGCGTTACGGCAGAGGCAGATGTCGCCTAGCGCGGCGGCAAGATCCAACTGCGCCAGCTCCTTCAGACCTTCACGCTTGATAAACTGGCTACGGTGCTTACTTTTAACCTCTTCCAGGCTTTTCTTAATCTCGGTTGGCGGTAATTTATACCAGCCGCGTCGATGCTTCTCGCCGCCGATTTCCAGCCAAAGCTCAGAATAACGGGTTTTTACTCTGTCGCTTTTAACATGAAAATCACTGTCGATAGCATAGATCTCCTTGATATTGAAAAAGGCTAAAAAACCGTACAGCAGAGTGATAATTAAGTTTTTAGGACGGGTGCCGTAAAGCTCTTTCGTCAGCGCCTTCACCTCTTCATTATCGATATCTTTCCCTCCCTGAATACCGCCAATCCAGGCGCGGCCATCGTCAGTGCAGGAAAAACAGATACTGTAGACGCGTTTATCGCCAAGGAACATTAACAACATGAGCTCCCCTTCCTCCTGAAAAGGCGATGCCAGGAGCTTCACATCAATACTGCTACCGTTTTTCAGCGGAATGGCGATAAGCGTACGGCCAAAGTTCGCCATATCATACAGCTGCGGCAAGGCCTCGGGACGAAAGCTTTTTTCTATAAAATTCAAAGAGCCATGAGCGATATCGAGTTTCGCTCTTTTTGACATCTTTTTATTTAAATAGGCTTTAAAGGGTTTATCTTCAAAGTTAACCAACCCCTCGGTGGCTCCCGTTAATTTCGCGCAAGCATAGCTGGCGCATAATGTCTGATATTCTTTGTATTTCCCTCCGGTTAAAGATATTTCTCTGCATTTACGCAGTACCTTTTTATAGCTGAGTTTAACCTGACAAATAAATTTATTATGTTTCCGCCATTCTTTGACGGCGGCTACTGCGGTTGTCGATACCATTGACCATAATCCATAGATACATCCATAAGCACGGCAATATTAGCATAATCTTTACAAGTCAATGGCCAGTGTGGCGCTCGTTGTCGATTTGTTTAACAAATAGCGTGATAAACATTCAACAATTTGATGGCTAAAAATGGAATATTCGCTCAACTATTGTTTGTCGCCGCCCACGCCTTTTCTCGTCTCGCCTTGCGCAATAAAACATCCGCGCTTACCGCTATGTGCTACCGGGGCTCAGGCCGGGTGCATCCGCCTGCCGTTTTGCCTATACTTGCACACGGTCAACACTGAACTTAAATGGGTAACGCATGGAAATTGATCTCGATAACCTGGTTTTTAGCGGACTGGAAGAAGCGCAAGAGCGCAACGCTGAACGACTTGAAGATGCCGATAAAAAAGCGCAGGCCATTGTGGCCGATGATGACTGCGGCGACGCCTGTAAGATCTAACGACCAAACCGGCTACTCTGCCGGTTTTTTTATCCCGCCAGCGCAGCCCTCGCCATAAAGCCGTTTGCAACGCGCTTTTTAAAGAAAAATTTTCTCCCAAAGCGCTATTTTACAAATTGAACGTGCAACTTTTTTCTCTGCTGAGTGCGGTAATATTTTGATTATCGTTCCTGCGAGCCGCGCCGTTTTCTGGCCCGCAGGCGCAAATCAATGTCGAGGAGAAAGTCATCCCCTCGATGGCCATTTTTCTGCACCGCTCCAGAGGCTCAGTCATGTCACACCGGGAAAATCGTGCTAAATGGAACCTGTTTATTCAGGCATTAAAACAGGAAGTGAAACCCGCTTTAGGCTGTACCGAACCGGTATCTGTCGCCCTCGCCTGCGCCGTGGCGGCGCAGCAGCTCTCTGGCGCGATTGTGCGGATCGAAGCTGCGGTCTCGCCGAATCTGATGAAAAATGGTATGGGCGTCACCATCCCGGGTACGGGGATGACCGGCTTGCCTATCGCCGCGGCTCTCGGCGCTATCGCCGGCGACCCGCAGGCGAATCTGGAAGTGCTTAACAAGGCCACCCGTCGGGAAATTGATGCCGCCAGGGCGCTACTTGAGGTTGGCGCCGTGCGCGTGGTGCTACAGGAACCCTGCGACGAGATTCTGTACGTTCGCGCCAAAGTCTACGCGGGCGACCAGCATGCGACGGTCACCATCACCGGCGACCACACCAACGTGGTGGCGGTTGAGAAAATGGGTGAGCCTCTGTTTGTTAAGGACGCAAGCGCGAACGCTGCTCCCGCCTGCGATCCGCTGGCGCAGGTCGCCCACAGTTCGCTGCGCGAGATCTATGATTTCGTTAGCGAAGCGCCTGCGCAGACGCTGGAATTTATGCTCGAGGCTGGCGCAATGAACAACGCCCTTTCAAAGAAAGGGCTGAGCAAAGAGTGGGGATTGCATATCGGCCCGACGCTAAAGCGCCAGGTCGACAAAGGACTGGTTTCCGATGATATGTTTAACGAGATCCTCTACCGCACCAGCGCCGCGTCGGATGCCCGCATGGGCGGCGCATCGCTGCCGGCGATGACCAACTCCGGCTCCGGCAACCAGGGCATCACCGCCACCATGCCGGTGGTCGTGGCCGCAGAGCGTCTTCACGCCAGCCAGCAGCAGCTGGCCCGCGCGCTGGCGCTATCACATCTGGTCGCTATTTATATTCACTGTAAACTTCCGCGGCTATCGGCCCTCTGCGCCACCACCACCGCCGGAATGGGTGCCGCGGCGGGGATTATCTGGCTGATGAACGGCAGCTTTGACACCATCGCCATGGCGGTTAATAACATGATTGGCGACGTCAGCGGCATCATATGCGATGGCGCTTCCGGTAGTTGCGCAATGAAAGTGTCCACCAGCATCTCTTCCGCCTGGAAAGCGGTTCTGCTGGCGCTGGATAATTCGGTTGTTTCCGGCAACGACGGTATCGTCGATCGCGATGTGGAAAACTCCATTCGTAATCTTTGCGCCATCGCCGGTCGGGCCATGCAGCATACCGACCGACAAATTATCGAAATCATGGCGCACAAGCGTTATTAGGTTTGACGCGGCGCTGGACGAATGGATGCCGGGCGTTGTCCGGCGGTAAAGCGTCCACTGCCCCTCCGCCGCAGCATGTAAAAAAACCACGCCGGCATGCACGCGCGGGCGTGGTTCGATTTTTGGTTAACGTCGTTGTTCAGACGCGAGGATAGTAAGCAAAGAGCGCCGGCGCGCCGCCGGTATGGACAAACATCACCGGCCCGCTGCCGGTGAAACGCGTTATTTTCACGCCATCGATCAGGCCCGCCATCGCCTTGCCGGTATAGACCGGATCAAGCATGATCCCCTCCAGACGCGCCAGCAACACCACCGCCTCCATCCCTGCGGTATTCGGCATGCCGTAGCGCAGCGCAAAGTAATCATCCCATAGCGTCAATGGCGACAGTGCGGTTACGCCCAGCATTGCGGATAATTCGCCCTGCAGCTTCGCCACTTTGGGCCCCTGATCGTCAACAAGGCGCGAAACGGTCACCCCCACGACTTCGACCTCCGCCAGGCAATGGGCGAATCCCACGCTCAGTCCGGCATGCGTCCCCGCGCTACCGGAGGGCACCACCACGGACTGCACCTTGAGATTCATCTGCTCGCACTGCTCCGCTATCTCCAGCGCGCACTCAACGTAGCCCAGCGACCCCAGCACGTTTGAGCCGCCGACGGGAACAATATAGGGTTTCGCCCCTTCTGCCGAAAGCCGCTCGCTGAACTGCTGCAGCCGCGCATCCGGATCGTAAAGTTCTGCAACCCTTTCTGACTCGCAGCCCATCAGGCTAAACAGCAGATGGTTGCCGTTGCAGAGATAGTTAGGCTCCGCGGTTTGAATGGGATTCTCCAGCAGCGCTGCGCACTTCAGACCCATCTGCCGCCAGAAACTCTAGCTTTCTGAGCTTATTACCGCCCATGCCAGGATGCGAAATATCGTCACGTTTTATAGAGATATCGCGCTGCAAATATTCCGACAGCCGCTGCAGATGCTGAACGGGAGTGACGCCACCAACCAGCGCGACGCGCGCTAAGCTGTTGAGATAATGTTTTACCGACATAGCCCTCTCCTTGATATAAAAACGGCGGCTAATAAGCCGCCGTTGAGCCGTCTTTCGCGTGAGTTATCCCTGCCAGGCGATAGCTTCAATTTCTACTTTAACGTCCTTTGGCAGCCGGGCGACCTCTACGCAAGAGCGCGCCGGGAAAGAAGCGTTACGCTGGGTGAAGAACGCCGCGTAGGCATCATTAATGGCAGCGAACTCGTTCAGATCCTTGACGAAGATAGTCATCTTACAAATATTGGCGACCGTCAGGCCGCCGGCCTCAATGATTGCCTGAATATTCTCGAGGCTCTGTCGGGTCTGGCCTTCGGCGCACTCGGGAATAGTGCCCGTTTGCGGATCGATGGGTAGCTGACCTGATGTAAAAATAAAATTTCCGCTGCTCACGCCCTGGATATAGGGGCCAATTGCCTGCGGCGCATTTTCTGTCGCGATAGCCTTAGTCATAGCAAATCCTTTAAGAATATTGAGTTAAAGAGTGAAGCCGACAATTAAATAAACAATGAGCGCCAGCCCGCCCGTCACCAGCGCATAAGGCAGCTGGGTGCGAATATGTTCAATATGGTCACAGTTGGTCGCCATCGATGCCACGATGGCATCACTGGAGATAGGCGAAGTCATATCACCAAAGATTGAGCCGGAAATCGCCGCGCCGATCATAAAGTGCGGATCGATGCCTAAGGACACGCCGAGCTGGACGCCAATTGGAATCATGATGGCGAAGGTTCCCCAGGAGGTACCGGTGGCCAGCGACATCACCGCGGCAATCAGGAAGATAAAGCCGATCGAAAAGCCGGATGGAATAACGCCGGAGGTTATCGAAGCAATATACTGTCCGGTATTCAGTTCCGCCGAAATATGCCCCATCAGGAAGGCCAGAATCATGATTGAGCTGATTTTCACCATACTGGCGTAGCCGATATACAGCTCTTTAAAAAAGTTTTCTACGTTCAGAATACCGCGCAGGCGAAACCAGATAAAAGAGACGACGGTGCCAAACATGACGCCGGAGTAGACCGACATGGAGCCGCTGCCTTTGGAGAATTGTCCCTCGCCGGTGATATATAGCACTACCGGCACCATAAGTACGGTGGAAAGGATTGGAATAAAGAAGTTGAGCAATGAGTTGCAGGCCGGATGGTCAATCACCGGGTCCGCTTCCTCTTCGCCATGCTCTTGTTCTATTTCCGTCTGGACCGTTTCAAACTTAACCTCCGCCTTTTTCATCGGCCCCCAGCTACAGCCGGAGAGGATATAAAAAAGCACTGAGGCTAATGAAAACCAGGCCATCGTATTCCAGACCATCGAGCTTGCCAGCACTTCAAATGGCTCGCCGGTCAGGTAGCCTTGCGCAATCTGGACGCCGATAACCCCCATCATCGCCGCTCCCCAGCCGTTGATCATCACCGACGAGCAAACGGACACGCAGGAAGTCTGGATAATATAGGACATCTTTTCCGGCGAGACTTTATAGCGCCGGGCAAGGTTTTTCGTTGATGCGCCGGCAATCAGCTGGTTTATCGAACTCTCGATAAAGATTAACGATGTCACCACCATCGCCAGTAGCTGGACCGACTTTTTATTGGTGACGAAATCATTTTTCTCCGAAAGAAACTGCACCAGCTTTCGCACGCCGCCGGTGACCACAATCAGCCGCATAATGCCGCCGATCATCACCATAAAAATAATCGTTCGCGCATTACCGGCGGAGGCAAAGGTTTCAATAATTCCGTTCAGCGTGCCGCCAACGCCCTGGATAATGCTGTGGTGAATCACCGCATAGCCGACAAAAATACCGGTAAGCAGAGAGAGGATCACCTGGCGGGTCAGAATCGCCAGAATAATGGTGACCAGCGGAGTAATTATCGTCCAGATGCCATAATCATGCATGATGGTTATCCTGTTTGAGGTCCATAGCGGCGAAGGCAATATCCAGGTCCTGGAGTAAGTCATCGATATGTTCAATGCCGACGGAGAAGCGCAGCGTCGTGTCATAAACGCCGATCGCTTCCCGCTCCTCTTTTGACATCGAACCGTGGGACATTGAGGCCGAATGGTTAATCATGCTCTCTACCCCGCCCAGCGATTCCGCCAGCACAAAATAGTGCAGACCGCCGATAAAGCGTTTCAGGCTCTGCATGTCTCCCTTCAGGGTCGCGGTCACTACCGCGCCGCCCGAACGCATTTGCTTCTTGCATAGCTGATGCTGAGGGTGCGACGGCAGCCCCGGATAATAGACGCTGGCAATCGCCGGATGGTTTTCCAGATATTCCGCCACGCGCAGGGCATTACTGCACTGACGCTCCATGCGCAAATCCAGCGTTTTCATACCGCGCAGGGCAAGGTAGGCATCAAAGGGCGAGGCAATAGAGCCGATCGTTGTTTTAATAAAATCGAGCCTCGAGGCGAGCGCTTCATTATTGGTAATAACCGCGCCGCCTATTAAATCAGAATGTCCGCCAACATATTTACTGGTGGAGAGCATGACCATGTCCGCCCCCATTTCAAGCGGTTTATGGTTCCAGGCACTGGCAAAGGTATTATCAACGCAGGTGGTAATGGCGTGTTCTTTAGCAATACGACACACTTTCGCGATATCGACCAGTTCAAGTAATGGATTGGTCGGCGTTTCAATCCAGATTAAGGCGGTATTTTCCTGAATATTCGCCATCAGGCTCTGCTCATCGTTCAGATCGATATAGGAAATTGTGGCGCCGGTGGTGTGCGTTTTTAATTTCTCAAACAGCCGCCAGGTTCCGCCGTAGACGCCCTTCATCGCAATAATGTGTGCGTCTTTGGGCAATAGTTCCATCACGATATTGGTGGCCGCCATTCCCGATGCGGTAGCGGTGGCATATATCCCCCCCTCCAGCTCGGCAAGTGCGGATTCATAAGCTTTACGCGTTGGATTGGAAACCCGGGAATAACAAAAATCGCCGCCTTCATAAAGGTTAGGCTGGATAAAAGAGCTGGCTGTGACAATCGGGGTAAATATAGCGTTGGTTACCGGATCGGATTGGCTTCCAGCATGAACGGCCAGGGTAGCAATATCTTTAGTTCTGGTTTTCATAGGATATACTCAAACTATTATTAGTCATAAATATCGTGAGTTCTTATTTACGTGGTCAGCGAAGTGGGCACATAAGACTGCCGCCAAAACTCCGTTTAATAGCCAAAAAATAAACGGTCATATAATCATCAACATCGTGATTTGCGTTCTTCGACCACCATTAAAATGTATATTAGGCGCGGAAGAAAATCTTACCTATTTTCCCTCTAATCCGCGAATAATGGAGAAAATTGTTCTCTGCGCGAAAAAATCACCCACCATTAACTGATTGATAAATAAAACATTGAATTTAAAGGGTGATGTTAATCACAAAAATATGGGGGAAAACTTACTCTTTAACCGCCTGCGGCCACGAAACGATTTTTCTCATACTGGTGCCAGCGATAGGGTTCCTGAGTTCCCTCATTTACGCGCTATGCAGAATGAGTTAGAGCTATTTGCGGCGCAATGCTGTATGGTCGTAAGCCCTTAACTCAGGAAATATCATATGTCAGAACGCAAAGACGCTAAAACTCGCCGTAATTATCTCGTAAAATGTTCCTGCCCTAACTGCTCTCAGGACTCAGAACACAGCTTCAGCCGAGTACAAAAAGGTGCTCAACTCATCTGCCCCTACTGCCATAAATTTTTCCAGTCCTCTGCAAAAACCGCTGCTTAATTATCCCTTGTCAGAAGCCGATTATTGCGCATGATTGCACAATAATCAGCCAGCGCTGATGGCGTTTTTTTGGCAAAGTAAAAGCCCGCAAGCGCGGGTTTTATTTCGATTTGCATAGACTTCCCACTCACTTACTGTATAGTCGTGCCGGTTTTCATATTTAAAAGGTATTTATTTGTTCCAAAAAATGACAGGTATTGTCAAAACATTTGATAATAAAACAGGCAAAGGTCTGATCATCCCCTCCGATGGTCGCAAAGACGTACAGGTTCATATTTCCGCACTATCGCCCGGCGAGCCAACCACAATCAGCCCCGGCATCCGCGTCGAATTTCGTCGAGTCAACGGACTGCGTGGCCCGACCGCCGCCAATGTTTATCTTTCTTAAAACACAGTATAAAACGTCAATAGCTGCTGAATAAGTCACCTCGCCGGTTAAAACATGGCCAGGAAATGCTTCACCGTGCGCGAACGCTCGTAGCGTCGCCAGGCGATAGCAATATCGGTTTTTAGCGGCGCGCCCGCCAAAGGGTGGTAGCTGACGCCAGGTAGCGTGATGCAGGTCATCGACTGCGGCACCAGCGCAAAGCCGAATCCGGCTTCCACCATGCTGAGCGACGACGATATTTGCGATGACTGATAGGCTCGCTGCACGTCAATACCGGCGCGCAGATAGCTGTTGAACACCAGCTCATACAGGCCAGGGGCCACTTCGCGCGGAAAAAGAATCGGCGCCACGTCGGTAAGCTGCTCGAGCGCGAGTTCGTCGCATGACGACAGCGGATGCGAACGCGCCAGCGCGATCACCATCGGCTCCTGATCGATAATCCGCAGATTGAAGGCTTTACTGCTTTCACAAGGCAGGCGTACAAAAGCAATATCCAGCTCCGCTTCGCCAAGCGCCCCCATCAGCGTCGCCATATTGCCCTCGATTTGATGCAGCGTTACCGCCGGGTAACGTTGTTGGAACTGCTGCAGCAGGCTAAAGATCTGCGGATGGAAGGCATCAGAACTGGTAATGCCCAGCGCCAGCCGACCGTTCAGTCCGCGGGCGATCCCTTTCGTCTTTTCGAGCGCCGCATCGCTCAGGGCGAGGATCTGGCAGGCATCCTCATAGAACGACTCCCCCGCTTCCGTTAGCTCAACGCCGCGCGTTAAACGGCGGAAAAGCGGCGTGCCAATTTCCCGTTCAAGCCGTTGAATTTGTTGGCTTAAAGGCGGCTGTGAGATACCAAGTTCTTTTGCCGCTTTAGTGAAATGTCGCGCCTCGGCGACGGCGACAAAGTAGCGCAGATAACGAAGTTCCATATCGAAAACGTCTCAAACAAGCATAGATTCTATATTGGAACTGTGAGCTGAATCGCGTCAACATTTATTTAACCTTTCTGATATTCGTTGAACGAGGAAGCGGGTAATGAACCATTCTGCTGAATGCTCTTGTGAAGAGAGCCTGTGTGAAACTCTACGAGGGTTTTCCGCGCAACATCCCGATAGCGTCATCTACCAGACCTCTCTGATGAGCGCGCTGTTGAGCGGCGTTTATGAAGGCAATACCACCATCGCTGATTTACTCACCCACGGCGATTTTGGACTGGGAACCTTTAATGAACTGGACGGCGAGCTGATCGCGTTTAGCAGCGAGGTATACCAGCTGCGCGCCGACGGCAGCGCCCGTAAAGCCCGAATGGAACAGCGCACGCCGTTTGCGGTGATGACCTGGTTTCAGCCGCAGTATCGTAAAACGTTCGATAAACCGGTGAGCCGCCAGCAGCTGCACGACATTATCGACCAGCAAATACCCTCCGATAATCTCTTCTGCGCCTTGCGCATTAACGGTCATTTTCGTCATGCGCATACCCGCACCGTACCGCGCCAGACCCCGCCCTACCGGGCGATGACCGACGTGCTCGACGACCAGCCGGTATTCCGCTTCAACCAGCGCGAAGGGGTACTGGTCGGCTTCCGTACCCCGCAACATATGCAGGGCATTAACGTTGCCGGCTACCACGAACATTTCATCACCGATGACCGTCAGGGCGGCGGTCACCTGCTCGATTATCAGCTCGACCACGGCGTGCTGACCTTTGGCGAAATCCACAAATTGATGATTGACCTTCCTGCCGATAGCGCCTTCCTGCAGGCGGATCTGCACCCAGACAATCTAGATGCCGCCATTCGCTCAGTCGAAAACTAAGGAGATTCTCGTGGATAATCAACATCAACCTCGCCAGTGGGCGCATGGCGCCGACCTGATCGTCAGCCAGCTGGAGGCCCAGGGCGTTCGCCAGGTCTTCGGCATTCCGGGGGCAAAAATCGATAAGGTCTTTGATTCGCTACTGGACTCCTCAATTCGCATTATCCCGGTACGCCACGAGGCCAACGCCGCCTTTATGGCCGCTGCGGTTGGCCGCATCACCGGGAAAGCGGGCGTCGCGCTGGTCACTTCCGGCCCCGGCTGCTCCAATCTGATTACCGGTATGGCCACCGCTAACAGCGAAGGCGATCCGGTGGTGGCGCTGGGCGGTGCGGTAAAACGCGCCGACAAGGCCAAACAAGTGCACCAGAGTATGGATACGGTGGCGATGTTCAGCCCGGTAACCAAATACTCGGTGGAAGTCACCGCATCCGATGCGCTGGCGGAGGTCGTGTCTAACGCATTTCGCGCCGCCGAGCAGGGACGGCCGGGAAGCGCCTTCGTCAGTCTGCCGCAGGATGTCGTCGATGAGCCAGTCCACGCCAGGGTGCTGCCCGCCAGCGAAGCCCCGCAGACCGGCGCGGCCCCGGACGACGCCATTGAGCGAGTGGCGAAGATGATTGCCGGGGCAAAAAATCCGGTATTCCTGCTCGGTCTGATGGCCAGCCAGACGGAAAACAGCGCGGCGCTCCGCGAATTGCTGAAAAAAAGCCATATCCCGGTCACCAGTACCTATCAGGCCGCCGGCGCGGTAAATCAGGACCACTTTACGCGCTTTGCCGGACGGGTTGGGCTGTTCAATAACCAGGCCGGGGATCGGCTATTGCATCTCGCCGACCTGGTCATCTGCATCGGCTATAGCCCGGTGGAGTATGAACCGGCGATGTGGAATAACGGTAACGCCGCGCTGGTGCATATCGACGTACTGCCCGCTTATGAAGAGCGCAACTATACCCCGGATATCGAGCTGGTCGGCGATATCGCTGCCACGCTGCACAAACTCTCCGGGCGTATTGACCACCAGCTGGTTCTGTCGCCGCAGGCCGCGGAGATTCTTGTTGACCGCCAGCACCAGCGGGAACTGCTCGATCGCCGCGGCGCGCAGCTAAACCAGTTTGCGCTTCATCCGCTGCGCATCGTTCGCGCCATGCAGGATATCGTCAACAGCGACGTAACGCTGACCGTCGATATGGGGAGCTTTCATATCTGGATCGCCCGCTATCTCTACAGCTTCCGCGCTCGTCAGGTCATGATTTCCAACGGTCAACAGACCATGGGGGTGGCGCTGCCGTGGGCGATTGGCGCCTGGCTGGTGAACCCGCAGCGCAAAGTGGTTTCGGTTTCCGGCGACGGCGGTTTCCTGCAATCCAGTATGGAGCTGGAGACCGCCGTAAGGCTAAAAGCTAACGTCCTGCATATCATCTGGGTCGATAACGGCTACAACATGGTGGCAATTCAGGAAGAGAAAAAATATCAGCGGCTATCCGGCGTTGAGTTCGGCCCGGTGGATTTTAAAGCCTATGCCGAAGCCTTCGGCGCCAGAGGGTTCGCGGTCGAGAGCGCCGCCGCCCTTGAGCCGACGCTGCGGGCGGCGATGGACGTCGATGGCCCCGCCGTGGTCGCCATCCCCGTCGATTACAGCGACAACCCGCTGCTGATGGGCCAGCTTCATCTCAGTCAACTACTTTGAGTCACTACAGAAGGAATCCAGCAATGAAAAAAGTCGCACTCGTGACCGGCGCAGGCCAGGGTATCGGTAAAGCTATCGCCCTTCGCCTGGTTCAAGATGGCTTTGCCGTGGCCATCGCCGATTATAACGATGCCACCGCACAGGCGGTTGCTGACGAAATTAACCAGCACGGCGGCCAGGCGCTGGCGGTGAAGGTCGATGTCTCGAAACGCGATCAGGTTTTTGCCGCCGTTGAGCAGGCGCGTAAAGGCCTTGGCGGTTTTGACGTGATCGTTAACAACGCCGGGGTCGCGCCCTCTACTCCTATCGAAGAGATTCGCGAGGACGTCATCGATAAAGTCTACAATATCAACGTTAAGGGCGTTATCTGGGGCATTCAGGCCGCGGTAGATGCGTTTAAAAAAGAGGGCCACGGCGGCAAGATCATCAACGCCTGCTCCCAGGCGGGCCACGTGGGTAACCCGGAACTGGCGGTCTACAGTTCAAGCAAGTTTGCCGTGCGCGGCCTGACGCAAACCGCCGCCCGCGATCTGGCGCATCTGGGAATTACCGTTAACGGCTACTGCCCGGGGATCGTCAAAACCCCCATGTGGGCGGAAATTGACCGTCAGGTTTCCGAAGCGGCGGGCAAACCGCTGGGCTACGGAACCCAGGAATTTGCGAAACGCATTACCCTCGGTCGTCTTTCCGAACCGGAAGACGTCGCGGCCTGCGTCTCTTATCTGGCCGGTCCGGACTCCAACTATATGACCGGTCAGTCGCTGCTGATCGATGGCGGTATGGTATTCAGTTAATAATAAATAAGCTCTGACATGGTTTGCCCCGGCCTCAGCGCCGGGGCTTTTTTTCAGCCTTTCGGGAAGATCCACAGATCGTTGACGGGCAAGGTAAGATGGCAACGTTCGGCATCGCGCAGTGCGCTACCGTAGGCGCGAATAGCGAAATCATCGCCTTCGGTGCGAAACAGATACTCCCAGCGGTCGCCGAGATACATACTGGTCAGCAGCGCTAATTCCAGCATGTTCTCTTCAGGCGAGGAGGCTATGCGCAGGCGTTCAACACGAATGACCGCCGTTGCTTCCGCCCCCACGCTGACCCCTTCCCCGGCCATTCCCCACAGTGCCCAGCTGGCGCCCTCAATGCGCGCCCGACCGTTATCCAGATCGGTGACGGTGCCGTGCAGCCGATTATTGCTGCCCATAAACTCGGCGGCAAACAGCGTTCTCGGGCTGCCGTACATCTCCTGCGGCGTTCCCTGCTGCTCAATGACGCCGTTATTGAGCAGCAAAATGCGATCGGAAATCGCCATCGCCTCATTCTGATCGTGGGTCACCATCAGCGCCGACAGACCCAGCTTGACGATCAGCTCGCGCAAAAAGACCCGCGCCTCTTCCCGCAGCTTAGCGTCGAGGTTCGACAGGGGTTCATCCAGCAGAATGACCGGCGGGTTATATACCAGCGCCCGGCCGATGGCCACGCGCTGCTGCTGTCCTCCGGAGAGCTGATGCGGATGGCGATTGCCAAGATGCCCCAGGCCCAGCTGATCGAGCACGCTCTGCACCCGCTGTTTGATCTCCGCGGCAGCGACCTTACGTAGCCTGAGGGGGTAAGCCACGTTCTCAAATACCGTTTTATGCGGCCACAGGGCGTAGGACTGGAACACCAGACCCAGGTTACGCTCCTCCGCCGGAATTTCACTACGCGGGTTGCCGTCATAAACGCGGGTTTTACCGATAGCGATCGTGCCGCTGGTGGGCTTCTCCAGCCCGGCGACCGCCCGCAGCAGCGTGGTTTTTCCGCTCCCCGATGGACCGAGCAGCGAGACGACTTCCCCCCGCCTCAGCTCCATAGATACGCCCTTCAGTACCGGGTTATCGCCGTAGGTCAGATGCAGGTTTTCTACCGATAATTCAATCATGTAATTTCACTCCAAAGCGCAGGGCGATGCCCAGACCCACGACCACCAGCAGGATATTAATAAACGAGAGCGCGGCGACGATATCGATAGCCCCTGCCGCCCACAGCGACACCAGCATCGAACCGATAGTTTCCGTTCCCGGAGAGAGCAGATAAACCCCGGTCGAATATTCGCGCTCGAAGATAAGAAACATCAGTAGCCAGGAGCCAATCAGGCCATAGCGCGACAGCGGCACCGTGACGTGGCGGGTGATCTGCCCGCGCGATGCGCCGGTACTGCGCGCCGCCTCCTCCAGCTCAGGCGCCACCTGCAGCAGCGTCGAGGAGATGAGCCGCAGGCCGTAGGCCATCCAGACCACGGTATAGGCCAGCCAGACGCTAAAAATGGTATTACGCAGCGCGCGCAGCTGAACAATCAGATGGTCGCGCAGCCACTCAGCCACCGGCAGCGCCGAGAGCCAGCCGTTTTTCAGCGACTGATCCAGCCACATCGGCAGAAACAGAAACACCCACAAAAACGCCAGCCCGGCCAGCAGCCCCGGCACCGCACGCGGCACCAGCACGCTGTAGTCGAGAAAGCGCGTGACGTTATCCGGTTTGCGGTGCATCGCGATGCCTACGAACAGATAGCAGACCACCGCCAGCGCGCCGCCGATGACCCCAATCGCCATAGAGTTAACGATGGCGCGCAGCAAATTCGGCTGCTGCCAGATGTTGCGGAACGTCGCCAGCGAGAGTTCATCCCACAGCGGAACGCCAACCCCCCAGTTCGAAATAAAGGCCCGCAGCGCAACGCCGATCAGCGGTACGCCGATGGTAACCGTCAACCAGGCCACCACGACGATACCGGCGACCCAGCGCCATTTCCCCAGCGGCAGCGCCCGGGCCTGCGATGCTTTCCCCTTCATGGTGACAAAGCGGTTGGCGGTACGCATCAGGCGGCGCTGGAGCATCACCAGCGGAATGGTGATGCAGATCAGCACCACCGCCACCGCTGCCATCAGATGATAGGAAGGCGTGCCGAGCTTGTTGGTCAGTTTATAAAGATAGGTGGCCAGCACCATATTGCCTTCCGGGTCCCCCAGCACCAGCATCAGGCCGAAGACTTCCAGGCCGAGAAAAAACAGCAGTACGCAGGCATAGAGTATGGACGGCCGTACCATCGGCAGGCTCACCGAGGTCATGACCTGCAGCGGCGATGCGCCAACCGTTCGCGCCGCTTCTTCCACATCCGAACCGACGCTGCGCAGCGCGGAAGAGATATAGAGATAGGCGTGTGGAACGTGCGTCAATCCGGCGATCGCCACGATGCTGAACATCGAATAGATATTCCAGGGCACAAAACCGATCAGCTGCTCGACCCACTGCGAAAAGAAGCCTACCGGTCCCGCCGCCACCACGTAACCAAAGGCCAGCACCATCGGCGATACGAAAATCGGCACCAGAATCAGCGGCTCAATAATCCGTCTGCCGGGTAAATCGGTGCGCACCATTAAAAAGGCGAGGATCCCGCCGAGAGGAATGGCGATCGCCACCAGGCCGAAGGCGAGAATAAAGCCGGATTTTAGCGCCAGATAAAAATCCGGATCGGTAAAGATAAATTCGAAGGCCTCAAGGCTAAATGCCTTCGAGCGGGCAAAAAAGGGTGCCGAGAGAAAGCTCTGCACCACGATAAATAGCAGCGGGACATAAATGGCCAGCGCCGTTATCAGGACAACAATTCCGCGCGGCAACCCCTGCCACTTTCGGCGTAAGATATTCATAAGCGATCCCTTTAAACCTGGCGGGTATCATGTGGGCTGCGCATCCTGAAAAGATGCGCAGCGCCGGAGGGTTATTTCGCCGCGGCGGTGCGCCACTGTTTGATAAATTCCAGGCGTTGTTTCGGCTCAAGATACGCCAGCAGCGTTTCATCGACCGGAATGGGCTTCAACGCGCTGCCGAGCATTTTGGTCATACCGTCGATATCATTTTTACCTTCGATATCATTGCGCAGGGAGGGAATATCGGCCTGGTTCGCCAGGATGCTTTGCCCCTTTTCCGAGAGCACGTAATCAAACCACAGCTTCGCCGCATTCAGATGCTCGGCTTCTGCGGTAATAAACGAGACCCGCGAGAGCACCAGCACATAATCTTTCGGGTACGAGATACCCAGCGAAGGGTCGTTTTTCGCCCGCGCCTCCGCGTATGAACCGAGGATGTTGTAGCCAATCAGGTTTTCCCCGGAGGAGACGCGCTCCATCATCGTCCCGGTGGACGATTGCACGGTCAGCCCGCCTTTCGCCATTCCCGCCAGGTCGTCAAAGTAGTGAGCATCGGCTTTACTGTCCTGAACCGCCAGCATAAAACCCAGGCCCGATTTTTCAATATCGTAGGTAGTGACCTTGCCCTTGAACTTATCAGCCTGACCGGCGATCAGCTTCGCCAGCGCGGTGTGCGAATCAGGAACATCCCCTTGCGGGATCAGGCGCTTATTATAGATAAAGACCACCGGTTCATAGGTGGTGCCGTAGGCTTTTTGCTGCCAGACCGCCCATTTCGGCAGCTTATCTTGTTCCGGGGAGGCATACTGTTCCGCATAATCGGTGGCAAGCTTCAGCGCCGTATCCATTGAAGAGCTCCAGACCACATCGCCGCTTCCGCCGCCCGCTGCCTGCTCGCTGATATAACGGTTGTACAATTCGGTACTGTTCATATCGTTATATTCAACTTTAATGCCGGGATATTGCGCTTCAAAACCTTTAATTAACGGACCTGCGGCCTTAGTATCCGTGGTTGAGTAAATCACCACCTTGCCTTCTTTAATCCCCGCATCTACGACCTTTTGATAATCCGCCGGATAGCCCTGAGGGAGCGCAGCAAAGGCCTGACCGGAGAATATGGCCGTCAGTGAAATCACTAAGCCACTAATTTTCATATACATAAAATCAACCTTTAAGCATCATTTATTAAATGTAAATTTAACATATAGCGTGACGTAAGAACCTTGCAACGCCTGGGAATGTTTTTTTACGGCTTTTGTGACGCTGACGTAATTTAAATGATGATGATTGAGATTTGGCAAAAGCCTAAAACGTTGAGGTGATGAAATATTAAGAAAAGATTAAGTTTTCCTGTTTTTAAACCTGCCGAATAAGGCATTTTTAAATAAACGAATAAAACTTGTTGGCGCAGGACGCGGTAAATCGCTGACTTCCATATCATGAATGGCAGCGGCTAATAGCCGACGCTACGGAGTCAGTATGTATAAGCGAAAACTCCCGGGTCGCGGCTGACGCCTTATCCGGGCTACGGGACCGCTGACGGTGTGAATCCGTAGCCTGGCTAAGCGCAGCGCGGGCCGGGTGAACGCTAAGCCGGTGCATTTGGCTTCACACCTGTCCCGGAGGCGGTGCTGACGCACCTGTCCGGGCTACCGGCCCGAGAACCTGTAGCCCAGCTAAGCGCAGCACGAGCTGGGGAATTTACCGTTGCGCCAGCTGGCGCAAAACCGTTCGTAGTTCATCGGGCTTACGCATCCCCTGATGCCAGTCCAGCACCCTACCGTCGCCATCAATTAATATTGATGTTGGCGTACCGATAACCTGATAGCGCTCCTGAGTTATTTTCAGCCGATCGCGCAGCACCGGATAGCTAATCCCATGCTTCGCCAGCAGCGGCGCGATATCCACGGTATCCGAATCGGTATTCACCCCCACCACCACCAGCTTATCCGGCCAGCGCTGGCTGAGCGCCTGCAGGGTATCCATCTCCGCCAGACAGCCGCCGCAGCCTGCGGACCAGAAATTAAGATAGACCGCCTTCCCTCGCCAACGATCGAGGCTGACCGGCGACTCCTGTAAATCGAATGCCGCCAGCGCAGGCGCCGTTTCGCCGCGAGCCAGCTTCTCTTCTTTGCAGCCGCTAAGCAGCGCCAGCGTCAGAAACAGCATCACTTCAGGCATGCGCATGATGATTCACCTCCTCGCCGAGATACTTTCCGTGCTGCAAACGCACGATGCGGTCAGCGAATTGACCCAGCGCCGGATTGTGGGTCACCATCACAATGGTTCGCCCCTGGCGGTGTAAATCGGTCAGCAGATCCAGCACCCGCTGCTCGTTCTCTTCGTCAAGGTTACCGGTCGGCTCATCGGCAAAAATAACCGGCGGCTCGTTAACCAGCGCCCGGGCAATGCAGACGCGCTGCTGTTCCCCGCCCGACAGCTGGCTCGGTAAATGGGTCACGCGATGCTCAAGTCCCACCTGAGCCAGCACCGCTCTGGCGGCGCTCTCATCCACCACGCTGTGGTAATGCTGCGCCAGCATGATGTTTTCCAGCGCCGTCAGAAACGGGATGAGATGGAACTGCTGGAAGACGAGGCCAATTTTCTGCGCGCGAAAGCGACGGCGCCCCTCTTCATCCAACGCCGCGGCGTCGGTGCCATCCAGGATCACCTGTCCTTCACTGGCGGTATCCAGACAGGTAAGAATGTTCATCAGGGTCGTTTTGCCGGAACCGGAGGCGCCCATGATGGCAACAAACTCGCCGCGTGCGATGCGCAAATTAATATCCTCCAGCGCCGTAACTTCCCCGAACCGCTTATATAAATGACGCGTTTCAATCGCCATTTGACGCAAAGACGTGACGGTCATGGCGTTACTCTCCTTTCAGCACTTTCGCCGGTTCGACGCTCACCGCGCGCCGCACCGGAACAATGGCCGCCAGCAGGGCGACCAGTAAAGACAGAACCAGGGTCAGCGGCAGCACCGGCAGACGCAGCGAGATGCTGGCGTTAAACACCGTTAGTCCCAGCAGCTGCGCCAGCAGATAGCCCAGCCCCCAGCCGCAGACCACCGCCGCGAGGGTAATAATGCTGGTCTCCAGCAGCATCTGGCGGGTAATATCGACGTTGCTGGCGCCCAGCGCTTTTTGCAGCGCAAACTCTTTCGCCCGCTCACCGACAATCGCCATCAGGGTGGTGTTAACGCACAGGGACGACAGCGCGAGGATCACCATCGACACCAGCCCCATCAGCCCCTTAATTTTATCCAGCACCTGCCCCTCGGAAGCCGACACTTTGCGCACAGGACGAATCTCAAGGTTCGGGTACTGATGCTGCAGCTGGCTGGCATAGCGCTCCACCTGGCCCAGGTCATTGCTGACGCTAAGCAGCCCGTGACTGATCGCGCCGGGCTTTTGCAGCCAGGACTGCGCCACATCGAGGCTGACGATCAGCATATTGTCGGTCGCGTCCCCCGCCTCTACGATGCCTTTAATCAGCAGCGTTTTACGCCGGCTATGGTCTACCAGCGTCACGCTATCGCCAACATTCAGTGCCAGGCGCTGCGCCAGTTTGACGCCAATCATCGCGTTGCGATCGTCAAAGCTGACGCCGATCCAGCTGCCGTTGACCTGCCAGTAAGGCACCAGCTTTTGCAGCGACTCAAACCACACCCCGACCATCACCACTTTCTCCAGCTCAGTACGCGCCGTACCGTACAGCCACGGACTGGCGCCGTGAATCAGGCCCGCCGGCGCGCCATCAAGAATGGCCTGAAGCTCCGGCTGCGGCATGCTGGCGCCGTGGCCCGGACCAATATAAAAATTGGCGCCGAAGGTGCGCAGCTCTTCGCTCATTTTGCTATTGATATCGAACCACACGGCGGAGAGTGCGGTCACTATGGTCGCCCCTACCGCCAGCGCGGCAAACACCACGCTGACCCGCTGCATTCTCAGCCGCAGCGCTCGCCACACCAGCAGCCACAGCATGTCGCGCTTAGCGGCCATATAGCACCTCCACAGGGTAAAGACGAGCGATCCGGCGGGCCGGGAACCAGGTACCGATTAAAGCAATCAGCACCGCTATCACCAGCACGCAGGGCACCACCACCCAGGCAAAATTCAGCGGCGTAGCAAACAGCATCAGGCCAATTGCCTTTGCCAGCCCCCAACCGGCGATACAGCCCAATGCGCCGCCGACCAGGCCGCCCAGCGCCGCTTCAAGGTAAAACAGCAGCAAAATTTGCCACTGGCGGGCGCCCAGCGCTTTCATGAGACCAATCTCTTTGGCGCGCTCCATAATCGTGCTGGTCATCAACGAGGCGATGCCCATCGCCGCCGCAGCCAGCGCGGCCAGAGTCACCACCCCCATCAGCAGCTGAATTTTGTCGATAACCACACCTTCCGAAGCAGCAACCTGCCAGACCGGACGCACCTCGGCGCCGGAAATGGCCTCTTCCAGCTGGTGGGCGATGGACGATACGTAGGCGGTGCAGTACCAGAGATCGTACTCTTCGGCATTCAGCGCCTCGAGATCCTCACGGGCACGGCGCGACAGCTCGTTCTCCGGTACCGTCAGCGCCGAGACGCGGATCGCCTGCACTTTTCCCGGTAGACCGAGCAGCTGCTGCACGACGCTAAGCGGCATCACCAGTTGGTTATCCTCATCGCCGCCGCTGGACAAAATACCGCTCACCTGGACGTTCAGCACCCTATCCGCAACGTTGAGGGCCAGGCGATCGCCGGGCTGCCAGCCGTAGTTTCGCGCCAGCGCGTGACCGACCAGCGTTTGCGGCGTCTCGCCGACCGGCTCCTGCGGCCATGCGCCGGTCACCTGCCAGAAGGGGCTGACCGTCCGCTGTCCGGTCTCGTACCCCTCTTCATCCGGGATACTGACCGGCTGGCTAAAAAAAGTGCCCAGCACGCGAATATCCTGTCCTGCCACGTTTACCTCGCCGCCGAGCATCGGGGCAAAGCCAACGATGTTATTGCGCCAGAAAATATCTTTGATGTTCGGCAGCTCGGATTCATCAAGAAAGTCGTCGCTGGCCAGCGGGTTGCTTTGCTCGCTGAACAGCGCCGGCAGCGCCGCCTGCCCGGCGGGCTCAATTAAAATATTGGCGCCGTAGGATTTCAGCTCGCGGGACATCTTGTCGCCGATATCGATAGAGACCGCCAGCAGCGCCGAGATCAGGCTGGTCGCCAGAAACACGGTCAATACCGCCAGCGCTTTGCGCCGCAGGTTGCGCCCCCACGACTGGTAGATCATTCGCCACAGCATGGTTACTCCTCCTTCACCGCGTCGGGCACAAACTGCTCTGGCGCATTGCGGAAACGGTCATAGTTGGCTTCAGAGGAGAAGAACCAGGTTTTACCGCCATAGCTGTATTTGTAGTCGGCGCGGGTGTTGGTCAGGGTGGAGCCATCCACCGGGTCGGTGACGTTAATCGTCAGGACGGTAGAGAAATAGTTACCTCCGCCGGCCAGCGCCGCGCCGGGTATCGTCAGCTCTTTGTCATCGTTGCGCCAGCCGTCGATCGGCACCGGGTTACAGCCGCCGGGCTTGCCAATCGAGGGGATAAAAATGTGCACACCGCAGGCGACACAAATCACCTGATTGCCTTCCATAACGTAGCCCTGATCGCCGCACAGCAGGCAGGCGTCAAACACCACGCCAAAGCGCAGCTTATCGGGATAGCGGTTAATGATAAAAAAGCGAATCGCTTTGCCGTCGTCCGCCACCCAGACGAAGCGATGCAGTTTGCCATCTCGAACCTGCTCGACCGGAATATGCACCTGGCCGTCGGCGGCCAGCGTAACCGCCTGCGCCTCGGACAAGCGCGGCGGCTGCGAAGCCACCAGATTCCACCATAGCTGGCCGCCGATAATCGCCAGCGCGCAGCAAACGGTGGTCAACCACAAACGGCTGGCTTTACGGCGTTCGGCCAGCGCAAGGCGGCGGGAGATGGGGTCCTCCGCGGCTTTAACCGCCCAATAATAGCGGCGTAGCGCCGGGATCCAGCACAGACACAGCAGCAGCAGTATCGCGGCGGCGGCCCAGTTATACATCGCCGCGTTGTTGGTCACCCTGGCGACAAAGCTCAGCAGCGGTTTCAGCAGCGGTAGCACCTGTAGCTTCATCAACAGCAGCAGCAGGTTACCGCCGAGCGGTAGCCACAGCAGGACCAACAGCAGCAGGGCCAGCGGCCAGTAGAAGCCGCGCATTCTGCGCAGCAGCATGGCGCAGAGCGCGCAGGCAAGGCACAGCAGCGCGAACGCCGCAGCCAGCGCGGTGATATTCAGCAGCAGATCGGTGTTCAGAACGTGCGTGGAGGTCAATCCGCCCAGGTTCGGGTCCAGCGCCCAGTGCCGGGCTGCGCCGAAAGTGAGGAGCCATTGCCACAGATAGCGAACGCGCGGCGAAGACCAGCTGAAGCTCAGTAAAAACAGCAGCGATACGAGGATTTCAGCGCCGACCAGCAGAAGCTCCAGCGTCTGGCTCGGGCGAATATACAGCCCGGCCAGTAGTCCGCAGCCCAGCGCGGTAAGCAGCGTCCAGACCAGCGGACGCAGGACGGGAGGCGCGCCGCGCCCCCAGAGTACGGCGGAAAGCAGCGCAATGCAGAAAAAGGCCTGTAGCGTCGTGACGAAAAAATAGCTCATGACTTTAACTCAGTACGGCGGATGAATAACACGCCGCAGGATGACCGCCCGGCCATCCTGCGTGAAAACACTCGCATCTGAGGATGCTGAGACTGATGACAACCCTGCTTTAACGATGGCGTCGCATTTCTGGCGGCTAACGCCTCACTCTGCTTACAAAAAAGTAATATCAGCAAGTTATGCGTTACCACAGGATCGCGAATGCGAAACGGAGATTTGCAGCAGGGCGCGCTTTGTCAACAATCTGAGCCTCCGGAGACGCTTAGTTCAGACCGACATATTTAAACTCATAGCTCACATCAAACGGCTTCCACCAGCGGCCGACGCCGGTTTCGCTATCGGTATGGCGGTGCATCCCGGCTTTCGACGGCGGATCAATGTGGTAGGTGACTTTATAGTTACCCACGCCCATCATCTTGATGTTCGCGCCGTAGTGCGGGCCGTCGCTCGCCACCATCGGCATAAAGGTGCCTTCCTGTTTTTCGCCGGTATCGCTATTGACCAGGGTGTAGGAGATCGTCAGATAAGGGATCCATTCACCTGCGCCAAAACCATTTTTACCGCCTTCTACCGCGTGAATATCCGCTTCCAGATGGATATCCGACTTCGCTGCCGGCAGCCCCATGCCGCGCGGCTCCATATCAATAGGCTGCAGGTAAACCGCGGCGATCTCCATTTCATTCATGGTGACCGGCTCGCCGGCCGGATACTCTTTAAAGGCCAGCGCCGCGGGCGCGGTGAAGATACTGGCCAGGGTGGCGCTGATCATCAGGGTCTTCTTCATGGTCATCTGACTCATCCTCTCGTCTTAAAATGGTTAGCAATGCGTTTTTATGGTTTCAGCGGGTGCCTGACGACGGCGCATGATCCATAGCGCCGCCAGCGCCGCGAGCAGCAATATGCCCTGCGGCAATAGCGTTTCCACATAGGGGTAAATTCCCAGCCAGCTGATTTCCGGTATTCCGGCGATCAGCGTTGGCTGAAATAGTTTGCCCTCCACCAGTTCCAGTACCCCTTTTCCGGCGAAGGCAAACGCCATCAGGTACATAAAACCGCCGGTGAACAGGAAGAAGGGTTTGAGCGGTAGCCGGACCACCGAGTAGCGCATGACGAGCCAGGCGATCAGCAGAACGACACAGCCGATAACAAACCCGGCGCCGATGGCAAGATGGCCCGGCAGCCCCTGGGCATCGCCAATCAGGGCGTAATAGAACAGTACCGTTTCGGCCCCCTCGCGGTAGACCGCAAGGAAGCTGGTTAACCACAGTCCCACCAGCGAACCGCGCGACAGCGAATGGGAGAGTTTGCCCTCAAGCCAGGCCTTCCAGTGGCGGGCTTCAACTTTGGACAGTAGCCAGTAGCTCATAAGGAACAGCATCACTACCGCAATCAGCATAGTGATCCCCTCCAGCAGCTCGCGGCTGGCGCCGGATTGAGTAAACAGCAGCTGGAAGATAAACGCCGTCGCCACGCTGGCGACCAGCGCCACCATCACCGACTGGCGGATCAGCGGCAGTTTGTCGTGATGGTTGTTTTTAACCAGATACGCGACGATAGCCGCCACAATCAGCAGCGCTTCCAGCCCTTCGCGCACGATGATCATCAGGCTATAGAGCAGCAGGCTCCACTGGGTCTCTTCGCCTTCGCCAAGCATGGTGACCGCTTTTTGCAGATCCGCCTCAAGGGCGGCGGCTTCCGCGGCCAGCCTCTCCTGCGGCTGTCCGGCCTTCATCAGGCTGACCATACGGGTAAAATGGGCCTCCAGAGAAGTTTTAAAGGCCGCATCGCGAGAACCGATTTTGTTCTCCATCCCGGTGGCTTCAAAGCGGTCGAAATAGGTGTCCTGTACGTCGAGGATCGCCTCCTGCCCTTCCCCATTTTGATAGCGCGTTAGCGCGGCGTTGATGCTCTGGTTAATTCCCTGGGCGACGCTTGCCCAGTCCGCGCGGGCGGTCGTTTCATCAGCCAGCGCGGCGTTATCGGCGCCAGAGGGAGCGCCCATCGGCCGATCGTCGCGGGTGGTTGGCAGACCCGGCAGAATATCTTCCAGATCCTGTAATAGCGTGGTGACCTGATACGACACCTCGTTCAGGCTGTCAGGCTGGGCGGCCAGAGTCAGCAGCGCGCTAAACTGTTGGTTAATGGCGGCCGCTTCCTTCGCCGAGCGATTTTGCCGCACCGAGGTTTCCATTCCGGAGTTTTTAAATCCCTGATACTGCGCCTGCTGCACCTGCTGGCTGGCCTGCGCGTAGTTGCCGGCCTGATACTCCGTTACCGCCTGCGCCAGCCTGTCGTCAAGGGTGCGGAAGCTCTCCTGCCAGTGCTGCGCAATGTCATCGCGCGTAAGCGCGGTATGCTGCTCTTCCGCCACCAGCCGATGCCCGCCGTCCAGCACCGGCTCAACTTCACGCAGCGCCTGCTTCAGCCCGTCGATACGTGCCTGCACCTCGCCGATCGGTTTGCCTTCACCGATCATGCGGCGGATCTCACCGAAAGTGCTCTCCATCTCGTAGCTCTTACGCGCCGAGATATTGATCCGAATTGGCCCTTCAAGGTTTTCAAACACTTCAAAGTAGGCCATTTGCACTTCGCGCCGCGCGTCGGTATTTTTTTGCTGCTGATAAAGTTCTGACGTTTTATCAAGACGTTGCTCGATATCTTCGATATAAGGCGCATACTGGGTCTGCGCCATCGCGCACGCGCTGCCAAACAACAGGCTCAACAGCATCAGCAGCAGGAAGGAACGAGGGCCAGTCATGACAAATCCCTTGCGAGTTAATGATAATGATTATCGTTGTCATTTTTACTCGCAATGTACATGACCTGGATCATGAAAATGTCAACCTGTGACAATTTATGTAAAATGTTGCAAAGAAATAATTATTAATAACTATCCGTTATTAGCGCGTGAGCGACGCCTGGCTTGCGCGAAATAGCTGTCGTGAGCGCATAAAAAAACCGGCGCGATCTTCGCGCCGGTTATGAGGCATATTTTGGCTTGTTCGATATTAACGGCGTAATATCTCAGGGTTATGCTGTAGCTGCCGGAGAAAATTGCCGTAGCCCTGCTCACCCACCCAATAATTAATACTCTTCTCGACGCCGACGGAGGTTAACGTCGCGCCGCTGATACCATCCACGGTGTAATCATCGTGCTGGCCAGGAGTATTTTGTACGACCTTCAGCGCCGGCTGGCCGTTATTATCGCGTATTTTTTTGCCCGGCCATTGGCGACGCCATTCGGGATCTGTCACGCGCGCGCCCAGCAGCGGCGTCTCATTTTGCTGATAATACAGCAGGTCTTTTACCGTGCGACCATCGGTAGCCAGCGCGATCAAGCCATACATCATCGATTTTGCCCCTTTACCGTAAAAAGGCAGTATAACCTGCTGAATTTCATTATCATTATTGCGAATAAGATAAACCACTGCCCGCGGGCAGCGCTGGCGAATGGGCGTCGGGTTCTGCGCTACTGCCGGTTCACCGCAGCCTTTTTGCCCAGCGGTATCCTCTCCCGGCGCAACAAACTGGCCGCTATCCAGATTAACCTGACGGACGATCACCCGTTTTGCATAGAGCGATTTCAGCGCCTGCGGATCGCGAGGTTCGTTGCCGGTTAAACCCGCCACCTGCAGCACCGCATTTTCTGTCGCCGCATTTTCCGGTACGGCATAATTGTCTTTGGACAGTAAAAACCAGGCGACAACAATTGCAAAAATAAGAATACAAAACACCATCAAAATTAAAACAATAATTTTACCTTTACGCATGCGCTTCATTTTCCCATCGGTTGGCATCCTTAATACAGAGTGCAATCATTTGCCTCTGGCTGTCCAGAGCTGATGATAATTATTATCGTTATCATTAATTCTGCAGAGCGCCAAAGCCGGCGGGATAAATATCCCCGACTGCAGAGAAAAATATCTCCCCCCTATTTTTTATTTCTCCCCTGTTCTCTGGAGATGATCGCCCAGCGTAACGACAGCCGCGCGCAAACCTTGATCTTCGCCGTTGCTCAGCGCAGCATGGAACGGCAAACACACTAAAACAATAATCCGCAACCCACTCACAGGAGAGAATCAGTGCAAACAGGACATCGCTTCCAGGCCACGGATCTGCATCATTTTGTTAAAACCCTTTTCGCCCATATGGGAAGCTCCCCCACCGAAGCGTCGCTTATCGCCGACCATCTGGTTGCCGCCAACCTGGCCGGGCATGACTCCCACGGCGTAGGCATGATCCCGAGCTACGTACGATCCCACGCGCAGGGCTATCTGCAGCTCAACCGCCACGCCAGCGTGATGAAGGACGCGGGTGCGGTTGTCACGCTGGACGGCAACGGCGGCTTCGGCCAGGTCGTGGCCCATGAAGCCATGCAGATCGGTATTGAGAAGGCGAAACAGCACGGTATGGCCGCCGTGGCGCTGCGCAATGCGCATCATATTGGCCGCATCGGCTACTGGGCGGAACAGTGCGCCGCCGCCGGAATGATCTCTATCCATTTCGTAAACGTGGTTGGCAACGTGATGGTCGCCCCGTTCCGCGGCAAAGATAGCCGCTTCGGCACGAACCCGCTGTGCGTGGTTTTTCCGCGCGCCGGCCATCCGCCGCTGCTGCTGGATTACGCCACCAGCGCCATCGCTTTTGGTAAAACCCGCGTTGCCTGGCATAAAGGCGTGCCGGTCCCTGCGGGGTCACTGATCGACGCTCGCGGCGTCCCCACGACCGACCCGGCGGTGATGCAGACATCGCCGCTGGGGGCGCTGCTGACCTTTGCCGAACACAAAGGTTACGCGCTGGCGACGCTGTGCGAAATTATCGGCGGCGCGGTATCCGGCGGTAAAACCTCGCATCAGGAGACCCTGCAGGGCAGCGTGGACGCTATCTTCAACTGCATGACCACCATTATTCTCAGCCCGGAAGCGTTCGATGCGCCGGATATGCAGCGCGAGACCGAAGCGTTTATCGACTGGTGTAAACAGTCCCCGCACGAGCCGGACGCGCCGATTCTGGCCCCGGGCGAGTGGGAAGAGGCTAACCGCCAGCAGCGCCTGGCGGAGGGCATTCCGCTGGACGCCGGAAGCTGGCAGGCGATTTGCGCCGCCGCCGAAGAAGTCGGTTTACCCGCCGACACCCTCGCGCGGCTGCGGCAGAAGCTGGCCTGATTTTCCCGCCATGACGCCCGCCCGGGCGTCATGTCATCGTCATTAGTGTCGACATCACTGCCGCCATCTCTTTTCCGAACAAATATTATCTTTATATTCAATGCATTAATTATTGGCACGCGCTGTGCATAACGCTTGCGTCATTTGCCGGTACGCTGGCTTATGGCGCCCTGACACCGGCGGGCCGGGTCCGGTCTGTCCGTTGTTGTTTATTCACTGTTAACAGGTCTGTTACTGATGAAAAAAATCACGAGCGTTTGCCCTTATTGCGGGGCCGGTTGCAAACTTAAGCTGGTCGTCGAAAACAATAAAATTATCCGAGCCGAAGCCGCTGATGGCGTCACCAACCAAAATCAGCTGTGCCTTAAAGGCTATTACGGCTGGGATTTTCTCAACGATACCCAGCTGCTGACGCCGCGTCTGCAGCAGCCGATGATTCGCTATCAAAAAGGCGGCAAATTCACCCCGGTAAGCTGGGATGAAGCTATCCGCTATACGGCGAAAAAACTGCGTGAAATAAAGGAGAAGCATGGCCCGCGCGCCATTATGACGACCGGTTCATCCCGCGGTACCGGCAATGAAACCAACTATGTGATGCAGAAGTTCGCCCGCGGCGTGCTCCACACCAATAACGTCGACTGCTGCGCCCGCGTCTGCCACGGCCCGTCGGTGGCCGGACTTCAGCTGGCGCTGGGTAACGGCGCGATGAGCAACTCGATCAGCGATATCGAAAACTCGAAATGTCTGCTGGTCTTTGGCTATAACTGCGCCGACTCCCACCCTATCGTCGCCCGCCGGGTGATTAAAGCCCGGGAAAACGGCGCGAAAATCATCGTCTGCGACCCGCGCCGTATCGAAACCGCCCGCATCGCCGATCGCCATCTGCAGCTCAACAACGGCAGCAACATGGCGCTGGTCAACGCCTTCGCCCACGTCCTGCTGGAAGAGGATCTCTATAACCACGATTACGTCGACCGTTTTACCGAGGGGCTCGACGCCTATCGCGAAACGGTAAAAGACTATTCACCTGAAGCCGTTGAGGAGATAGTCGGCGTGCCGGCCGCTGAAATTCGCCAGGCGATGCGCATGTTTGCCGCCGCCCCCTCCGCGACCATTATGTGGGGCATGGGCGTCACCCAGTTCGGCCAGGCGGTGGACGTCGTCAGAGGGCTGGCCAGCCTCGCGCTGTTAACCGGTAACCTCGGACGCGCCAACGTCGGCGTAGGCCCGGTGCGCGGGCAAAACAACGTTCAGGGTGCCTGCGATATGGGCGTATTGCCAAATATGTTCCCCGGCTACCAGGACGTCACCGACGCCAGCGTTCGCGATAAGTTTGCTAAAGCATGGGGCGTTAACCCGGCGGTCATGGACGACCAGGTCGGCACCCGAATCACCGAAGTGCCGCACAAAGCGCTGGCCGGCGAAATCAAAGCCTACTACATCATGGGGGAAGATCCGCTGCAAACGGAAGCCGATTTGGGCCTGGTGCGCAAAGGGATTGAGGCGCTCGATTTCGTGGTGGTGCAGGATATCTTTATGACCAAAACCGCAGAGATCGCCGATGTGCTGCTGCCCGCCACCTCCTGGGGCGAACACGGCGGCGTCTTCACCTGCGCCGATCGCGGTTTCCAGCGCTTCGAGCAGGCGGTTATCGCCACCGGCAACGTTAAGCGCGACTGGGAAATCATTTGCCTGCTGGCCAGCGAAATGGGCTACCCGATGCATTACGACAATAACCAGCAAATCTGGGACGAAATGCGCGAGCTTTGCCCCCTGTTCTACGGCGTCACTTATGAAAAAATGGGCGATATGAACCACGTTCAGTGGCCGTGTCCGACGCTGGATCACCCCGGTACGCCGTGGCTGTATAAAGATAATCTCTTCGACACGCCGACCGGCAAAGGCCAGCTGTTTGCCGCCCCGTGGCGAGCGCCGGCCGAAACCCCGGATGAAGCCTACCCGCTGGTGCTCTGTACCGTGCGCGAAGTGGGCCACTACTCGTGCCGTTCGATGACCGGTAACTGCGCGGCCCTGCAGTCGCTTGCCGATGAGCCGGGCCGGGTGCAAATCAATCGCGCCGACGCGCAGCGTCTCGGCATCGCCGATCAGCAGCTGGTGTGGGTGAGCTCGCGACGCGGTAAGGTGATTACCCGCGCCGACATTAGCGATCGCATTAACCAGGGCGCGGTGTATATGACCTACCAGTGGTGGGTGGGTGCCTGTAACGAGCTGACGCAGGATAATCTCGATCCGATCTCGAAAACGCCGGAAACCAAATATTGTGCGGTGAAGGTAGAGGCTATTGCGGATCAGCGCTGGGCCGAGCAGTATGCATGGAACAGCTACAGCGAGATGAAAGCCCGCCTGAAAGCGGCCGTGAACGTGTAAAACACCGGAGGGAGAGACGCGCTTCTCCCTCCATATCCACTTTCGCTCCCGGGGGCGGCGCGCAACGCGCCTTGCCCGGGCTACGGGTTCAGTGCCGTCTGCGGGCCGGTAGCCCGGACAGATGCGCAGCATCGCCTCCGGGATCGGTCTCTTACGCCAGCAGCGTCTCCACCAGCGTCGTCCACAGCGCCACGCCGTGCGGAATCAGTTCATCGTTAAAATCATAGCCGGCATTATGCAGCGGCTTTGACGCCGTCTCGCCATCGGTGCCGATCCAGAAATAAGCGCCCGGGCAGGCCTCCAGCATACAGGCAAAATCTTCCGACGCCATGGACGGATTACCGTTCCAGATCACCGCCGACTCGCCCAGAAGCGCACTCGCCACCTCACGAACTTTCTGCGCTTCAGCAGGATGGTTGGTGGTCACCGGATAGCCGGGATACCAGGCGATTTTGCCTTCCACGTCTGATACCTGCGGCTGGGCGGCGACATAGCTCTCGATCAGCCCCCTGACCCGCTCGCGCACCTGGTTGTTCAGGCAGCGAAAGGTGCCGCGCAGCACGACTTTATCCGGCAGCACGTTAATCGCCTCCCCGCCGGAAATCTGGGTAATGCTTACCACCGTGGATTCCTGCGGCGACAGGCGGCGCGACGGAATGGTTTGCAGCGCCATAATCAGCTGTGCCGCGGCGACAATCGGGTCCGCCCCGCGCTCCGGCATCGCCGCATGGCAGCTCTTGCCGGTCAGGGTGATTTCAAACGCATCGAGAGAGGCCATCATCGCCCCGCTGCCGATCGCCACCTGGCCCAGCGGCATTCCCGGCCAGTTATGCAGCGCGTAAATGGCATCCATCGGGAAGCGCGCAAACAGCCCCTCTTCCACCATTTTACGCGCGCCGCCCAGGTTCTCTTCAGCAGGCTGAAAAACAAAGTGCACGGTGCCGCGAAAGCATCGGGTCTGCGCCAGATGGGCCGCTGTCGCCAGCAGCATCGCGCTATGGCCGTCGTGGCCGCAGGCGTGCATCACGCCCGGGTTTCGCGATTTATAGCCGACGTCGCTCAGCTCGGTTATCGGCAGCGCATCCATATCGGCCCGCAGGCCAATTACCGGACCGGGGCCGTTCTCCAGCGTCGCGACCACGCCCGTACCCGCCAGCCCGCGATGCACCTGAAGGCCAAATGAAGCGAGCAGTTCAGCCACCCGGCGCGACGTTTCCTGTTCCTGATACCCCAGCTCAGGGCAAGCATGAAAATCACGTCGCCAGCGAATGGCCTCGGCGATCAGTGAAGGGGACACAGCCATGACATACTCCTTTCCTGCACAGCTTCAGCGCTGAACGAGTGTTTTATGCGATTTTTTAGGGCTACGGGTAACCCGCTAGCCTATTGGTTATATCCTTTCGCCCGCTCGCTGACAACTTCCGCCAAACCCAGCGCCAACGCGCCCCTGCGCGGCATCGGCCTGCACTGCGTTTTTTTGTAGTCATATCAACGGTGACATAAGGCGTGCGATTAATTATTATGCAGCTATACTGGCGTTTTGCCGAATAATTCACTCTACAGACCTCCTTAACCGAAAATAAAATGTTCAACCCAGAGCAGAATCGTCTTGCCCCCACGCTGGCGATGATCATGGCGGCTTCATTAGTGGGATTTATCACCGGATACACGGTGCCCTTAATCAGTCTGGAGCTGGCGCAGCAGCAGATTGATACCGTTTACGTCGGCCTGCTGGCCGCGCTTCCGCCAGCGGGGATGATGATCTCCTCCTTCCTCTCACCCGCGCTGTGCCGGCGTTTCGAGATGGGACTTCTGCTCTCCGTCAGCCTGGTGGCGCTGGCGGCAGCTACGATCGCCTCCTGCCTGTCGTTTGATATGCTTCATCTCCTGCTGCCGCGTCTGGTGACCGGCCTGGCGTCAGGGGTAATTATCGTCATTGGCGAAAGCTGGATCACCGGCGGCGCGGCGGGGAAAAATCGGGCCACCCTGACCGGCATTTATGCCTCCGCCTTTACCGGCTGTCAGCTGGCGGGGCCGCTGCTGATCTCCGCCGGAGAGGCCTGGCAATCCTGGACGCTGCTGCTGGTCGGCGTGGTGACCCTCGCCTGCCTGCTGATGCTGCGCCACCTGCCAACAGGCAGCCGCGAACGGCTGGCGGAACGGGCCAGCTGGCGCAGCCTCGGCGCTTTTTTACCGGTGCTGGCTTCCGGCGTTTTCTGCTTTGCCTTTTTTGATGCCAGCATACTGGCGCTGCTGCCGCTTTACGGTATGGATAAAGGGCTGAATGAAGTGACGGCGGTATTGCTGGTTACGGTAGTACTTACCGGCGATGCCGTATTTCAGGCGCCGCTGGGCTGGATTGCCGACCGCTTCGGCATCCGCCGCGTACATCTGACCTGCGCAATGGTCTTCTGCCTCGCCCTGCTGGCCCTGCCGTTCCTGCTGGCATCGTACATCCAGCTGATTGTCGGCTGCCTGATTCTCGGCGCCGCGGCGGGGGCGCTCTATACCCTATCGCTGGTCCGCGCCGGGAAAACCTTCTCCGGGCAGAAGCTGATAATGATCAACGCCCTGCTGGGCTTCTTTTGGTCTGCGGGCAGCGTGGCCGGCCCGGTGGTCAGCGGCTTGTTGATTAGCGTCTCGGGCTATGACGGCCTGCTTATCACGCTGTTTGTCAGCGGCGCGCTGTTCCTGCTGATTCAATGCCTGGGTAAAAACGAAAAAGCGCTACTGGCGGACGAACGTGAGCGCGAAGAAGAGAGGGATGATATTCGCGAGGCGGCGCAGTAACGCTTAAGGGCAGTCACGGTTTGACAGAACGAAAGCGCCCTCATCGCCCGCGTAAGGTCTTCTCCCCGGCAGCGCCGTCGCGCGCCGGGGCCGGGAGTCGTTACAGCACTTTACTTAAAAACGCGGCGGTGCGCGGGTTAGTCGGCGCGCCAAAGATCTGCGCCGGTTTACCCTCTTCCTGAATGATGCCCTGGTCGATAAAGATAACCCGGTCGGCCACTTCACGGGCAAAGCCCATCTCGTGGGTTACGATCACCATGGTCATCCCTTCGCTGGCGAGATTTTTCATCACCTCCAGCACGTCGCCCACCAGCTCAGGATCGAGCGCCGAAGTGGGCTCATCAAACAGCATAATCGATGGCTTCATCGCCAGCGCGCGCGCGATGGCCACGCGCTGCTGCTGGCCGCCGGAAAGGCTGGAGGGCCAGGCGTCGCGCTTATCGCTCAGTCCGACTTTCGCCAACAGCTCTTCCGCCAGATGCGTTGCCTCCGCACGCGCCATGCCGCGCAGGCTCATCGGGGCCATAATCAGGTTTTCCAGCACCGTTTTGTGCGGGAACAGATTGAAGCGCTGAAAAACCATACCAACGCTTTCCCGCATCTTATTCAGGTCGGTCGCGCGATCGTGAGCGGCATAGCCGTTCACCTCGACTTCGCCTTCGCTAACGGTTTCCAGCGCGTTCATGCAGCGCAGGAAGGTGCTTTTCCCGGAACCGGACGGCCCGATGATACAGACCACTTCCTGTGGCTTAATATCGCAGCTGATGCCGCGCAGAACGTGGCTGTCGCCGAAGCGCTTGTGTAAATTATGAATGTGAATCACTTTTGCCAAACCTCTTTTCCAGACGGTTAACCAGCTGCGCCAGCAGGAAAGTAATAACCCAGTACACCAGAGAGATGGTCAGGTAGGGTTCCCAGTAGGTGGCGTAAGCGCCGGAAACGGTGCGCGCGGCGTAGGCCAGGTCCGCCAGACCAATAGCCGACGCCAGCGAGGAGTCCTTGACGATGGCGATGGCGTTGTTGCCCAGCGGCGGCAGTATGCGGCGAAACGCCTGCGGCAGAATCACCTGACGCATGGTTTTCCACCACGGCATTCCCAGCGCGCGGGAAGCTTCCATTTGCCCCTTATCGATCGACTGGATCCCGGCGCGGAAGATCTCCGACACGTAAGCCCCGGCGTTCAGCGTAATCGCCACGATACAGGAGAGAAACGCGCCGTAGTTTGAGCGCAGCTCGCGGGCAAAATCGGCGCTCATCATGCCGCTGGTCACCAGCAAACCGTCGCGGGGATTGATAAACAGCGGCACCAGCGCAAAGTGCACCACCATAATTTGCACGAACAGCGGCGTGCCGCGAAACGCGCTGACGTAAAAGCGCACCGGAAACTGCACCAGGTAACGCAGAACGTACTTCCATACCCCATGTTCGGCTTTCGCCATGCGCCCCAGCCCGAGGGTCAGTCCCCACAGGGTGCCGAGGATCACGCAGATAATGGTACATTTAATGGTCATCAGGGCACCGTCCATAAACAGCGGACCGTACTCCTCAATGATCTCCCAACGGAATCCCGTCATAGCCCTTCCCTAAAAAATACGGCTATCGCCAGTGTCGATAGCCGTGATGAAAACAAAAATCGAATTATTGCTGCGCTGGCAGTGTCGGAACGTTCTCGTCGAACCAGGTTTTATAGATTTTGGCGTAAGTGCCGTCAGCGACGATCTTCTGTAAACCGGCGTTTATTTTCGCCTGCAGCTCGCTGTTGCCTTTGGCCACCGCGATGCCGAAATACTGGCGCTCAAATTTGGCATCCGGCACCAGCTTGAACTGCTTCTCGGGGTGCTGCTTAATGTAATATTTCACCACGCCGACGTCGCCGACCGCGGCGCTTACGCCGTCTTCAAACAGCTCCTGCAGCATCAGCGGGGTATTATCAAAACGCTTGATTGACGTGCTGTTCTTACCCAGCACCTCGGAAACCACAATATCGCCGGTGCTGGAGTTCACCACGCCGACTTTCTCATTTTTCAGCGCCTCAAGGGAGGTGACTTTCGAATCCGCCGGCACGACGATGGACTGCTCGGCCGGGAAATAAGGGGCGGAGAAATCCACCATTTGCTTACGCTTATCGGTGATGGTGATCCCGGAAATAATAATGTCGCGATCGCCGGTACTGAGGGTGGCGAAGATCCCTTCCCACGGCGTATTGACCAGTTTGATATCAAAGCCTTCCGCTTTGGCGATCGCTTTAATGATATCGATATCAAAACCTTCCAGCTGTTTTTGGCTGTTCTCAAATTCAAACGGGCGATAGGTGCCGCCGGAGCCCACCACATATGTTTGCTGAGCCGCCTGAGCGGTGCCGATCATTGCTGCCACCAGGCAACATGCTTTCATCCAGTTCTTAACCATGACAACTCCGTTTTATGCATTAATTTTGCATAAAAATACACACAGTCAGCATGGCATGCAACCGGAAACCTTCCCGACGGTAAATTATCTGTCGTTTAGCTTCGTTTACCGCCGGATTTACCAATAGCCCGATGCAATTCATTGATCCGCTTCATCGATTTCACCGTTTTTTGCGGCGCGGTGGAGGCGACCGACAGCACAATCATCTCCAGGCATACCAGCACCGTACCGTGCAGCGGCACCCGACCGTTATCGCCGCCGCGCGGCACCTCAATCACCACCTGCGCCTCCTGGCTAAAGCGGGAATCCACCGCCTGGGTCAGCAAAATCGTCGGTATTCCCAGTCGCCGGGCCTCGCGCAGGGTCGTCATCCCCTCCCGGTGCGGCGACTTTTGCCCCATCATAATCAGCACGTCGCCGCGCTGCAGGCCTATCAGCTGCTCGGCGAGGCTAAACCCGGTGCGGTTCATCACGTACGAAGGCAGACCGATGCGGCTCAGCAGCCGGGCGGTATATTCCGCCAGAATGCCCGAGGCGCCGATCCCGAAAATCCCCACCTGGCGGGCGTCGGTGAGCAGCGCCACCGCCTGCGCCACCGCCGCACGGTTGGCGGGGCGCGACAGCACTTCGCAGGCCCGCTGATGCCCGTCCAGCACGAAATCGATGCTCGAATTGACGTCGCTGGACAAGGCGCTCACCGTGGAGATCATTTTTTCCGACGAGGTCGCCGACGGGCCGAACCAGCGCTCCATGGTCTGCTTCAGCTCCCGCAGGCCGGCGAAGCCGAGCGCCTGGATGGCGCGCACCACCGTGGCGTCCGAGGTATTCGTCGCGGCGGCGATTTCCATAGCCGTGCGCTCCAGCACCGCTTCCCGGTTTTCGTTGATATAGCTCACCACCGCCAGCAAACGTGGCGACAGTTGATGCGCGCGAGCGCGAAAACGTTCACCGAACAGGTCCACCCGTCCCTTCTCTCTTTTAACCACCGTTTTCATTGCAATCCCTCGGGCAAAGGACGACCGGCAATGTGCGACTGCACCTGGGCGACCATCAGCGACAGCGCGGCGTAGGAGTTAGAGATAACCTCGTCGCGCGGCAGCAGAATATAGCGCCCGGTGCGGCAGGCGCGCATAAAGTCGCACCAGCCGGGCATCACGCTCTCCATCGCCTGCAGCTCATCCTGCGGCCTGCCGCCGGTATCGGAACGCCAGGTGGCAAATACGAAATCGGCGTCCAGCGCCGGTAGCTGCTCGGCGCTGACGTCAATACGCTGGCCATCGGGGATGTTGTCGATCAGCGGCGGAAAGCGAAATCCGGCATCGCGCAGCACGCGGCCCAGCGTATGATAAGAGTGATGCACGGTAACCTTGCCGTTGTTGGCCTGAATCACCGAAACCACGATTTTTTGCGTGTCCACAATCGACTTCAGCTGGGCAATCTGCGCCTGATAGCGGCGTTCGAGAATCAATAACCGCGGCTGGGTGCCGGTGAGCTGCGCCAGCTTGCTATAGATGCGCGGCGCGCTGCCCTGCAGGTGGTCGATGCTGACCGTCGGCGCAATCTTCTCCAGCTGCTCCACCGAAACGTGGCGGCTGGGCTCGGTAATAATCAGGTCCGGTTTCGCGGCGGCTACCGCCTCGAGATCGATATCCGCCGTGCCGATAAACCGAATCGCGCTGTTATCAAAATCAACGCCGGTCAGCTGAGCGCTGGCGCGTAAAAAGTGGCTGCCGTCCGGACGCGTCCGGCCATGGCTGGCCACCGGCGGGACGCCAAGCTCAATCAGCGGGATGGTGATATCCAGATCGTGCATCGACACAATGCGCTGCGGATGTCGTGGAACGGTGACCGTGCGACCTAAGTCGTCGGTAAAGGTTTGCGTATCGGCGGCCGAGGCGACGCCCGCCAGCAGCACCAGCAGAGAAACGAACCAACGCATAGCGATCCTTTTTGATTTACAGGGCGTCACGACGACGCCAGAGCAGAACGATAAAAAACGGGCAACCGACCAGAGCGATGACGATCCCAGCGGGGATCTGCAGCGGCGCGAACGCCAGTCGGCCAATGGTATCGGTGACTAACACCAGCAGCGCGCCAATTAACGCGCTGCCGCAGAGCAGCGCCACCTGGCCGCCGCGCAGCAGAAAACGCGCCATATGCGGCGCCATCAGGCCAACAAAGCCAAGGCTACCGACGCAGGAGACGCTGGCGGAGGTGAGCAGCACCGGCGCGAAAAAGCGCAACAGGGTGAGCTGCTGCAGACGTACGCCGAGGCCGATGGCCGTGCGGTCGCCGAGCAGCGCCACATCGGCGGCCCTGGCGGTCAAAAAAAGGATCATCGCCCCGGGCAGCGCCCAGCAGAAGGCAACGACCAACAGCGGCCAGGTCGCCGCGTGCAAACTCCCCGCCAGCCAGATCATCGCCGTTTGTACATCGCGCACGTCGGCGGTGGTCATAAAAATACCGACCGCCGCCGCCAGCGTCCACGACACGCCGATGCCAATGAGAATAAAGCGCGGGCGCGAACAATCGCGGGCCAGCGCCAGAACCAGCAGCGCCACCAGCACGCCGCCGAGCATTCCCGCCAGCGGCCGCCAGACCAGGCCCACCGCCGGGAAGAACAGCACCAGCGCCAGGACGACAATGCTGGCCCCCTCCTTCACCCCGATAAGCCCGGGATCCGCCAGACCGTTGCGGGTAATGCTCTGCATCGCCGCGCCGGCCAGACCGAGCATCGCCCCGCACAGCAGCGCCATAAACAGCCTCGGCAGGCGGATATCAAACAGAATAAATCGCTGCTGTTCGCCCACGTTTCCCCCACCCAGCAGCGCATGGAACAGGGTACCGGAGGGCATCGGGAAACTGCCGCGGGTCAGGCCAAACAGCGCCAGCAGCAGGATGACGAGCAGCGCAACAGCGGCGATGTTTAATGCCGCGGGCCGCAGCAGAATGTGCCAGCGGCCGCAGGTCAGCGGCCGAAAGCCGGCGCGACGGACGGCATTTTTCATTTAAAAAACCTCGCGGCGATAACAATAAACACCGGCGCCCCCACCAGCGCGGTCATTGCGCCGGTCGCCAGCTCCTGGGGGGCCGCCAGCGTGCGGGCGGCGATATCCGCCAGCAGCAGCACCAGGGCGCCAACCGGAGCGGCCAGCGGCAGCGCCAGGCGAATATCTTCGCTAATCAGCCGGCGCACCGCGTGGGGGACCACCAGCCCGACAAAGCCGATCGGCCCGGCCACCGCCACCGCGGAGCCGCACAATAGCGCAATGGCGGCCAGCCCCAGCAGGCGGGTCTGAACGATTTTCACCCCCAGCCCCAGCGCGACCTTATCGCCCAGCGCCAGCACGTTCAGACGCGGGGCAATGATCAGCGCGATCGTCAGCCCCGCCAGCGCCGGAAGTAGCGCAGCGCGCAGCGTTTGCCAGTTCAGCCCGGCAAGATCGCCCGCCAGCCAGGTACGCATCGCCAGTAGCGTTTGTTCATCGAGGATCAGAATCGCCGCCGTCACCGCCGAGGCAAAGGCCGACAGCGCCACCCCGCACAGGGTAATGCGCAGCGGCGTGACGCCACCGCGACCGGACGACGACAGCAGCATCACGCCGCCAAACAGCAGCGCCGCGCCGCAGGCGGCGGCCAGCGGCCTGGCTAACGCGACGCCGCCGAGGCTGATCCCCAGCGCCGATGTCGCCACCACCGCCAGCGAAGCGCCGGCGTTAAGACCGAGAATATGCGGCTCACCCAGCGGATTGCGGATCACGGTTTGCAGCAGCAGGCCCGCCACGCCGAGCGCCGCGCCGGTGAGCAGCGCCGCCGCGAGACGTACCAGACGTAAATCAACGATAATTCGGTGGTCAAAATTGCGCGGATCGTAATGGAACAGCGCCTGCAACACCGTTTGCGGGGAAATCCAGCGCGCGCCGAGCCCGAGATGCACCAGCGAGCCGCCCAGCAGCAGCAGGCTCAGCAATACCAGCGCCAGCCGGGGCCGGGATTGTCGGCGCTGCAGCAGCAGCGCGGAGGCGCTCATAAAGCTTTCTCCTCACGAGCGCGGAACGGCATAAAAAAGGGCTTGCCGGTCTGCGGGTTGAGTGACATCTGAACGTCCACGTCAAAGACGTTTTTGATCAGCTCCGGCGTGCAGATTTCCTGTTCATTAATCACCCCGGCGATCTGCCCTTTTTTGAGAAATACCAGCAGGTCGGCATAGTTCACCGCAAAGTTCAGGTCGTGCAGGACGGTCACCACGGTGCGGCCGTGTTCGCGGGTTAAAGTTTGCAGCAGTTCGAGGATATCGACCTGATAGCGCAGATCGAGCCAGGTTGTGGGTTCATCCAGCAGAATCGTCGCCGTTTGCTGAGCGAGGGCCATTGCGATCCAGCAGCGCTGGCGCTGGCCGCCGGAGAGGCTATCCACCGGTAAATGAGCGAATTCTGCGGTGCCGGTGAGCCGTAGTGCCTCTTCCACCGCCCGTTCATCGGCTTGCGACCATTGCCGCATCAGCCCCTGCCACGGATAGCGCCCGCGCGAAACCAGTTCAAAAACCGTCAGCCCCTCCGGGGTCAGCGGCGATTGCGGCAGAATGCCCAGCCGACGGGAAACCTCCCGGGTCGGCATCTGGTGAATCACCTCGCCGTCCAGACGTACGCAGCCCCCCAGCGGCTTGAGCATCCGGGCGATAGTCGACAGCAGTGTCGATTTACCCGAACCGTTGGCGCCGGCCAGAACGGTCATTTTCCCGTGAGGAATGGTGAGATGAATATTGTCGATAATTAACGTCTGGCCATATCCGGCCGACAGGGAATCAAGGACGATTCCCTGCTCTGCAGGCAACACCCGCTGTGGCATAACTCGCTCCCGCGCCGCAACGGCGTGGCGTCGGGCCCGCGCGTTCCGCACTCAAACATAAATAAATCTCATTCTCTTTTGATCATGCGGTGGATGAATGTAGTAGTCAATACCCCATTACCGCGTCTGACTTCACGCTTTATCACCTCCCCGTTAATGACCAGGTAAAAAATTTATTATCAATAAAAACAATAAAATAAACGCTTACCCTCTCGTCAGATCGCCGCTAAATGATTGATTATTCATTTCGCCGATTTTTTATCTTACATAACGTTTACTACTACATTTCTTCGTGTTTGAATGATTCTCAATTACATATCTGGCGCGCGGTACGGCGTAAAAAACAGCCAGGTTTATTTTCCAGGGCAATGATTTTATTGGCTTTACCTCACCGCAAAGGTGAGGTTCGTTCACGAGAAACAACAATGACTCCATTAAATGTCCCTTCTTCGGCATTAAAAGGGCGTGCGCTTTTTTCACTGATTTTTTTCACCTCACCGGGATTATTGGCAGCGGTTAATGGCGCCGATACAACAAAAAAAACCGCCGACGAGACCATGACGGTCGTGGCCGACGGCAGCAGGCAAAGCGCCACTAACGGTTATCAGCCGGTCAATACGTCAACCGCTACCCTGACCTCCATGCCGATGCTGGATATTCCTCAGGTCGTCAATACTGTCAGCGAACAGGTGCTGCAGGATCAGCACGCGACGAACCTCGATGAAGCGCTGTATAACGTCGCCAACGTGGTGCAAACCAATACCCTCGGCGGAACCCAGGATGCCTTTACCCGCCGCGGCTTCGGCGCTAACCGCGATGGTTCAATCATGACCAACGGCTTGCGCACCGTACTGCCGCGCAGTTTTACCGCCGCCACCGAACGCGTCGAAGTGCTTAAAGGCCCGGCCTCAACGCTGTACGGTATTCTCGACCCCGGCGGATTAATCAACGTGGTGACCAAACGCCCGGAGCGCACTTTTGGCGGCTCTGTTTCCGCCACCTCCACCAGCTTTGGCGGCGGTACCGGCCGATTTGACGTCACCGGCCCCATTGACGGGACGCCGCTGGCGTATCGGGTGATTGGCGAATATCAGCATGAAGATTACTGGCGTAATTTCGGCAAAGAGAAGAGCAGCTTTATTAACCCCTCTCTGACCTGGTTCGGCGAGCGGGCGACGGTGAACGTGTCATATTCGCACCGTAACTACAGTACTCCCTTCGATCGCGGCACCATCTTCGATCTGAACACCGGTCATGCGGTGAACGTCGATCGTAAAACCCGTTTTGATGAACCGTTTAATATTACCGACGGTTATTCCGATCTCGCGCAGCTGAATGCCGAATACCGTCTCAGCGACGCCTGGACCGCCCGCTTCGACTACAGCTACAGCCAGGATCATTACAACGACGATCAGGCCCGGGTAATGGCCTACGACTCGGCGACCGGCAACCTGACCCGCCGCGTCGATGCCACACACGGTTCAACCCAGAAAATGCACTCTTCGCGAGCGGATTTACAGGGTAACGTGGTTATTGGCGGCTTTTACAACGAGATCCTCACTGGTCTGGCCTATGAGAATTACGATCTGCTGCGCACCGATATGATCCGCTGTAAGAACGTCAAGGGTTTCAATATCTATAATCCGGTCTACGGTACTGTTGGCAAATGCTCCAGCGCTTCGGCATCCGACAGCGACCAGCGCATTCAGCAGGAGAGCTACGCGGGCTACGTTCAGGACGCGCTCTATCTTACCGATAAATGGATTGCCGTTGCCGGAGTGCGCTATCAGTATTACACCCAGTACGCCGGTAAGGGCCGCCCGTTTAACGTCAATACCGACAGCAGCGACCAAAAATGGACGCCGAAAGCGGGCCTGGTTTATAAGCTGACGCCGTCCGTTTCGTTGTTCGGTAACGTAGCGCAGTCGTTTATGCCGCAGTCCTCTATCGCCAGCTATATCGGCAACCTGCCGCCGGAAGAGTCCACGGCGTACGAGCTGGGCGCAAAGTTTGAGCTGTTCAACGGCGTCACCGCCAATATTGCGCTGTTTGATATTGATAAGCGCAACGTTCTCTACACGGAATCCGTGGGTGATGAAACCGTGGCGAAAACCGCCGGTAAGGTGCGCTCTCGCGGCGTCGAAGTCGACGTGGCCGGATCCTTGACCGATAACCTGAGCGTCATCGCCAGCTACGGCTATACCGATGCGAAGGTCACCGACGATCCGGATTACAAAGGCAAACCGCTGCCGAACGTGCCGAAACACACCGGTTCGCTGTTCCTGAGCTATGACATTCATAACGTCTACGACAGCAATACGCTGACGGTGGGCGGCGGCGGTCGCGCGGTGAGCAAACGTTCCGGGACCAACGGCGCGGATTATTATCTGCAGGGCTATGCGGTGGCGGATGTGTTTGCCGCCTATAAGATGAAGCTACAATATCCGGTCACCCTGCAGGTTAACGTGAAGAACCTGTTCGATAAGACCTATTACACCTCCTCCATCGGCACCAATAACCTCGGTAACCAGATCGGCGATCCGCGGGAAGTGCAGTTTACGGTGAAGATGGATTTTTAAGCCTCATCCCTGTCCCGGATCGCGGCGCGCGGCGCCTTATCCGGGCTACCACACCATAGCCCGTGCAAGGCGCGCCCCTACCGCGCCGCCCCAGGAATGCCCGCCGAACGGTCGGAATCAGCACGCCCCATGTAGCCCGGGCAAGGCGCGGCCCTACCGCGCCGCTCCCGGGACTACCCGCCGAACGGTCAGAATGAGCACAATCCCTGTAGCCCGGGCAAGGCGCGGCCCTGCCGCGCCGCCCCCGGGAATCCCCGCCGAACGGTCAGAATGAGCGCGCCCCCAGTTAGTGCGTTGCCTTACCAGTCCTCTCCCTGGCCAAGAATACGCAGAATATCCTGACGATGCTGCAGCAGCAGCGGATTGTCGCGATGGCGAGGATACGCCAGCGGCAGCGCAAACTCGGCGATAATCCGCCCCGGCCGCGGCGACATGATTAACACCCGATCGCACAGTAGCAGCGCCTCTTCGATATCGTGAGTGACCAGCAGGCTGGTATAGCCCTGCTGCTGCCACAGGGCGATCAGCTCCCGCTGCATGCTGATGCGGGTAAGCGAATCCAGCTTGCCCAACGGTTCGTCGAGCAGCAGCAGACGCGGTTCATTCAGCAGCGCGCGCGCCAGCGCCGCACGCTGCGCCATCCCGCCGGAAAGCTGGCGCGGCAACGCCTCACTAAACGCCTGCAGACCCATTCGCGCAATCAGCGCGTCGGCCTTTGGCTCAAGCCCCTTTTTCCCCTGCGCCTGCGGCCCCAGCAGCACATTTTGCCGCACCGTCAGCCACGGATAAAGGGTCGGGTCCTGAAACACCAGTATTCGCTCGGGCCCCGGCCCGCCCATCGCCGCCTCATCAATCTGAATTTGCCCGGCCTGCTGCGGCTCCAGGCCAGCCAGCAGCCGCAGCAGAGTGGATTTACCGCAGCCTGAAGGGCCGAGCAGCGCGACGCTTTCTCCGGGCCGCAGCTGCAGGCTGATATTCTCCAGCACCGGCACCGTCCGTTTGCCGAGGGTAAAAGCATGATGCAGATGGCTTATCGACACCGCCGCGCCGGTCGATGCCGCCTGAGAAGTGGCGTTCGCGGTTACCATTGCATCCCTCCCCGCTGCCAGCTCAGCAGCCGGTCGCGCACCATAAACAGCCCGCTAATCAGGCCGGAGCAAAGCAGCGCCATCACCAGCAGCGCCGCGTACATATTGGGATAGGCCGCCCAGCCCTGCGCCCACTGCAGATAAAAGCCGATCCCGGATTTCACGCCGACCATTTCGGCGACAATCAGCACCGAAAACGACGCGCCCAGCCCCATAAACAGGCCGACAAAAACGTTCGGCAACGCGGCGGGGATCGCCACGCGCAGGATCAGGAAACGCTGGCTGGCGCCCAAGGTGCGCGCCACGTCATACCACGCCTTATCGATGCCGATAACCCCGGACCAGGTCAGCACGGTCACCGGGAACCAGGTGCTGAGCGCGATCAGAAACACGCTGGCGCCAAAGCTGGAAGGGAAGATAAACAGGCACAGCGGCAGCAGCGCGGTGGACGGCACCGGCCCCAGCAGACGTAACACTGGATGCACCCAGTAGCCGATCCGCTGGGACCAGCCGATCGCCAGCCCGCTGATAAAACCGCAACTGGTGCCCAGCAGCACCCCGAGCCCGAGCAGCCCCAGCGAATGCAGAAGGCTATCGAGCAGGCGCGGCCAGTCATCGTGCAGCACCTCAATCAGCGCCTGCGGCGGCGCGAAAAACGGCACCGGCAAAAATGCCGTCTTTGCCGTCAGCCCTTCCCACAGCGCAAAGAGCAGCGGCAGCAGCGCCAGCCACTTTCCGGCATGCTGCAGACGCGTCCCCCGCTGCCGCCAGTAGCGGTAGCTCAGCGCCAGCACCAGCAGCCCGCCGCCGAGGGTGAACTGCGCCAGCGCCCACCCTTCGCTAAACGGCCAGCGCCGCCCGGCATCGGGCCAGGCCAGCGTATACAAGCCGCCCAGCAGCCACAGCGCGGCGGCCAGCCAGCCTTCCGTCCACCGCGGCCTGCCGCTTGCCGGGCGCGCCAGCGCCCGTTCAGGCGAAAACGTTGACATAAATGCTCTCCGCAAACTGATGGGGATCGGTTCCCGGTTTAATGACCTGCACCCGCTGAAGATCCACCGCGTACTGGGTCAGCTCTTTAACAAACGCTTCGCCCACCGCGTGATGACCGTGCCCCTGGCCGTGGAGAATGCCGCTGACCTCCGCCTCATTGGTATTCAGCGCATGGGCGAGGAAGGATTGCGCCACGCTCTCCGGGTGCGCGGCGGCATAGCTGTGCGCCTCAAGAATCGCCTGGGTGAGCGCGGCGGCGGCCGGTTTATGATCGCGCGCCAGGCTACCGCTGACCCCCAGTACGCAGCAGCTCAGCCTGGCATAATCGCCGGTCATATTGCTGGCGATAAGCTGATATTTACCGGTGTCCAGCAGACGATAGCTAAAGGGTTCGCTACCGCTGATGGCGGCGATTTCGCGTTTATCCAGCGCCACGCTGAGCAAATCCGCCGGATAGACTTTCCACTGCACATCGCTTATCGGATCGATACCGTGGCGCTTAAGCAAGATGGCGAAAAAGTTTTTATCCGGCCCGGCCATATCGGTGACGCCGATGGTTTGCCCCTTCAGGCTCTCCAGGCCGCCGAACGGCGAGTTTTTCGCCGTCAGCAGGTTCAGGCAGCCGCCGTGGGTTCCGGCGGTGAGCTTCACGTCGAAGCCCTGCTCCAGCGCCTTCAGCCAGCGCAGCGCCATCCCGACGCCAGCGTCGGCCTTGCCGGTGGCAATTGCCTCCAGCAGCACGTCCGTCGAATTGCCGAAGTTAACGAACTCCACGTCGAGATTGTATTTACTGAAGATCTTCTGCTGCTCGGCGACGGCGACTGGCGCCAGGCACACCGCGCTTTTGTTAATCGCCAGCTTGATTTTGTACGGCTGCGCCAGGCGCAGGGCCAGGTGTTCCTCACCACTCGCCATGGCCGCCATATCGTGAGCCCAAAGCGGCAGGGATGCGCCGGCCAGCGCAAGGCTGCCGGTCAAGCGTAAGAAACGACGGCGGGAAAAAGCAGAGGTTATCATGGCGTCGCCTCCGCATGGGCCTGCGCGGCAGGCACGCTAAAGCCGTTATCAAACGTCGGCGTCACCTCCAGCTTCGCGCGGATCAGCCCGTTGGCGAGATAAAAATCCGCCGTCGACTGCTGCTGGGCGACCGTCTTCGCGTTCAGAGGCTGCCACTGCGACTGGCGATTGGCAAACTGCGCGCGGGCGATATCCGCCGGGAAGCGAATAATCTCCCCCAGGGTTTTACCGTAGCTATCGAGATTGGCATACGCCCAGCGCTCGGCGCCGGCCAGGCGATTGAGGTAATCCTGCAGCGCCGCGCGCTTCTGCGGGTCCTTCAGGGCATCATCGGTTGCCGCCAGGAAGGTGTTGCCCGGCAGCAACCCTTTGCCGCTGACCAGGATCTGCCCCTCGGCGGTCTTCACCAGCTGCGTGGTGTACGGCTCCCAGGTCGCCCAGGCATCAACCGAACCGTTGAGCAGCGCCACTTTGGCGTCCACCGGACCGAGAAACACCCACTGCACATCCTTTGGCGAAATTCCCGCCTGCTCCAGCGCTTTCAGCGCCACAAAGTGGCCAATCGATCCTTTACCGGTAGCGATGCGTTTGCCTTTTAAATCCGCGGCGCTTTTCAACGCGCTGCCGGGCGAGACCAGCACCGCGGTGCCGGCCGGATTGCTTTTATCGACGGCGATGGCTTTAACCGGCGCGCCGTTAGCCAGCGCGAACAGCAGCGGCGCATCGCCGATTATCCCCGCATCCACCGCCCCGGCGTTAAGCGCTTCCGCCAGCGGCGCGGCGGCCGGAAACTCGGCCCATTTAATCTCATATGGGAGATTCTGCAGGGCGTTGGCGGCCTCCAGCTGCGAACGCATGCCGCCTTTTTGATCGGCAATTCGCAGGGTGATTCGCTCCTGAGCCGCCGCATAGCCGCTGAGGACCAGCAGTATGATCGCGCCGCCGAAAGCGGTAACATTAAATCTGCGCATGAGAATTATCCTTATTTTTGAAAAGCGTGTTTGCCAGCCGCCAGCCACGCGCTGTCGCTCTGCGGGGTGTGTACCCGTCCGCACAGCACGTTACGATAGTGGCGTTCCAGAGGATTTTGCCGACTCAGGCCATGGTTGCCGGTGAGCTCCAGCGCCAGGTTTACCGCCTGAATGGCATTGTCGGTAATCGTGACTTTCGCGAGATTCGCCTCAATGGCGGAAAAGCCCAGCTGCGCGGCCTTTTCCAGCAGACTGCGATTGACCAGTAGCCAGCCGTCAATCTGGCCGACTTTTTCCTGCACCCGCGGCAGGCTGGAAAGCGGTTGCCCAAGGCTCCCCGGGATACGCGTACCCAGCCAGGACACAAGCCAGTCGCGGGCCGCCCGCGCGATGCTGTCGTAAATTGCCGCCAGTAGCGCCGTGTGGCGGTTGGCAAACAGGCGAAACTGTTCAGCATCCGGCGCGGGAGGCGCATCGGCAGCCCATACATCCACCGCGTGATCGGCGGCCACCTGCACGTTGTTGAGCACCACTTCATGGCTGCCGGTTGCCCGCATTCCGCCGTGGTCCCAGCTTTTGACGACGCTAATACCGTCACTTTCGCGCGGCACCAGCCAGGTGCCGACCAGCGGCGGAGCGTCGTCGCTGCGGCCCCAGATGGCCAGCCAGCTCAGCCCCTCAATACCGGTGGTATAAATTTTATGGCCATTAATCTGCCACCCTTCGGCGCGGCGGGTCGCCACGGTTTGCGGCAGGCCGCCGCGCGCCGGGGAGCCCAGTTCCGGCTCCACGCGCAGGCTGTTGATCAATCCTCCCCGCTCAACGGCATCGTGAAAAACCCGCTGGCGCAGCGGCTCGGACCAGTTCTCGTTTTCCGCCAGCCGCAGATGATGCAGGTACTGCATGCAGACAATCAGCGCCGTCGCCGGTTCGCCCCAGGCAATAGCGGCAATCGCCTGCTGGAGCCTGGGAAGATCGGCACCTGCCCCGCCGTACTGCAGCGGTACGGCGAGGCTTAAAAAGCCGCGCTGGCGCAGACGGTCGATATTGTCGCGGGGAAAGTCGCCGCTGGCGTCGAGGCTGGCCGCCTGCTCCGCCATCAGCTGGCGAATCTCCGCGAGCCGTCGCGCCCACTCATCGGTAGCCGGATGGTTCACGATGCGCGCTCCGCCGCGGCGCGCAGGGCCGCTTTTTCGCGGGCGATCGGCAGCAGCGCTTTACCGTACTCCTGGGCATCGTTGAGCGGATCGAATCCGCGGATCAGGAAGTTGCGCACGCCGAGGTCGTAATAATCGAGCAGCGCGTCAGCAACCTGTTCCGGAGTGCCTACCAGCGCGGTAGAGTTGTGGCCGCCGCCCACCAGCTGCGCAATTCCGGTCCACAGACGTTTATCTACCACCTTGCCCTGCGCTGCGGTGGCCCGTAGACGCTGCGCCCCGACGCTGTCGGGCTTGGCTTTGAAGCCGTCCCCGCTCTGCGCCGCCCGTTCGGTGGCGACGTGCAGAATATGCTCGGCTTTTTCCCAGGCCTCAGCTTCAGTCGCGGCGATAATCGGCCGGAACGAGACGCTGAAGTCGATGTCTCGCTGATGTTTCGCCGCCTCGGCCCGCACGCGCTGGATGGTATCCTCCGTTTGCGCCAGCGACTCGCCCCACAGAGCGAAAACATTGGCGTGCTTGCCGGCCACGGCGATAGCGGCTTCCGACGAGCCGCCGAAGTAGAGAGGGATATGCGGTTTTTGCAGCGGGCGTATCGCCGACCACGCCTGTTCCGCCTGATAAAAATCATTGGCGATATCCACCGGCTGTTCGGCGGTCCATACCTTGCGGACGGTCTCAAGGAAGGCATCGGTACGCGCATAGCGCTGGTCGTGATCGAGATAATCGCCGTCGCGGCGTTGTTCGGCGTCATTGCCGCCGCTGATGATATGCACCGCCAGCCGTCCGCCCAGCAGATGTTCAAGGGTAGCGAACTTACGCGCGGCGAGGGTCGGCGAGACAAAACCGGGACGATGAGCCAACAGGAAGCCGATCTTTTGCGTCGACAGGCCCGCCAGCGCGGTCACCAGAAATCCGTCGGGTTGATCGGACCAGTGGCCCACCAGCAGGCGGTCAAACCCGGCGGCCTCGTGGGTTTGCGCGAAACGCACGATGTAATCGCGGTCAAAAATCGGACCGACCGGGGCGATGGTTTCCGACGACAGACGGTGGCCGATCATGCCGAGAAATTGAATGCTCATGCAGAACTCCTTGTAGCAGGATAATGAGTGGGCCGCCGCGGCGGCGCGTTTTCATTACCCTATACACGGGCTCTTAATGAACAAAATGCATTTTTATCATATCTTAATATGCGAGACAAGCATTTATAAAAATTATATATACGTTTCAGCCAGATACGTTTAGCTGCTGAACGACTTTGCCGGCGAAAAAAGTCAGCGGCTGGCTCAGATTAGCCAGATTCTGCGCGTGAACCAGCCACAGATGCACCTCGGGCTGGAAATCCGCCAGCGTCAATATTGTCACCTCATCGCGCCACGGGCTGGCGGCCAGCGCGGCGCGCGGGACCAGGCCAAGCCCCAGCCCTTGCGCCACGAGGCTGATTTGCAGCTGAGCGCCGGCGGTCTCAACATTCAGCGCCAGACGCAGCCCCTGGGACTGCAGCTCGCGAATCAGCCCGGCCCGCAGGCCGCAGCCGTCGGGATTAAGCACCCAGCCTTTTTCCGCGCAGTCGCGCAGCGCCCCGGCGTGAAGACGCCAGCTTTTGGCCGCAATCACCGCAATATCCAGCGGGCACAGCAAGCGCCCGCCGTAGCCCTCAGCAAAGCGTTGCTGTTCCGGCCCCATCGCCAGCACGCCGTCCAGCTCGACGCTTTCAAGGCGCTTTTGCAGCAGCCCGCTCCAGCCGCAGGTCACCTGCGGTCTCAGGGCGGGAAACTGCTGGCGCAGCGCGGTCAGCGCCGGCTGCAGCGCAATTTCCGCCACGCTCTGCGGAACCCCGAGACGCAGGATGCCGTGCGGCTCGGCCTCGGGGTCGAGCAGGCCGTACAGCTTTTTGGTCTCCCGCTTAATGCTCAGGCACTGCTCGTAAACCCGGTGCCCGGCGGCGGTCAGGGTGAGCGGCCGGGTCTGACGCACAAGCAGCGTCACGTTGAGGGTTTGCTCCAGTCGCTGAAGTCGGCGGGTTATCGCCGATTGGGTAATACCGAGATATTCCGCGGCCTGATTAAGCGAGGAGAACTGCACGGTGGCCAGCAGTGCGTCAATGTCGTCGATGCGCATAGCGTCCTTAATGTGATTTTTGCATATTAATATATGCGGAAATTGCATTTTAATTATATTAACGCCTTTGCTAGCGTAAAGACCAGTCCCGACAACAGGAAGCGACCATGACCGCACCGCGAGTGGAAAAATTACGCCAGTTTATTCAGGACCTTGATGCCCTGCATCGCGAATTTGCCGATGAGCCAGCCCTGCTTGACGCCGTGGCTCAGCGCCTGGCCACGCTGGTAAAAAAAGATGACTGGCTGCCGGAAGAGTACACCCTGCCGCACCCCCACCACTATCAGCAGTATCTACTGCATGCCGATTCCGGACAGCGATTTTCCATCGTCAGCTTCGTCTGGGGGCCTGGGCAATCGACGCCGATTCACGATCATCGGGTGTGGGGCGCCATCGGCATGCTGCGCGGCGCGGAGGAGAATCAGCGCTACCGCCTGGACGAGCGCGGCCAGCCGGTGGTCAGCGGCGTTGCCGAACGCCTCTCCCCTGGTGAAGTAGAAAAAGTCTCTTCCCGCGATGGCGATATTCACCGGGTGAGCAACGCCCTCGCGGATAGCGTCTCGATCAGTATTCACGTTTACGGCGGCAATATCGGCGGCGTCAGGCGCGCGGTCTATACCCCGGAAGGCCTCGTCAAACCTTTTGTCTCCGGTTACTCCAATCGCCACTTGCCCAATATCTGGGATCTCTCAAAGGATAATTAATATGCCCATCTGTTCTTATCGCCCGACCGCTCAGCTGCGCCAGGCGCTGCTTGACGGCGCGGAGCTGGCGCTGATCGATGTTCGCGAAGAGGCCGACTTTGCCCGCAGCCATCCGCTGTTTGCCGCTAATCTGCCGCTCAGCAAACTGGAGCTGGATGTTTTTCGACGCGTGCCGCGCCTGACGACGCCGATTACCGTCTATGACGGCGGCGAAGGTCTGGCGGAGCGGGCCGTCGAGCGCCTGCAGAGCTGGGGTTATCAGGATGTCGCGCTGCTGGAAGGCGGCCTCTCAGGGTGGCAACGAAGCGGCGGGGAGCTGTTTCAGGACGTGAATTCGCCGAGTAAAGCGTTCGGCGAGCTGGTAGAGAGCGAGCGGCATACCCCCTCGCTGAGCGCCGGGGAAGTGAAGGCGCTGCTCGAGGGTCAACAGGAGGTGGTGGTCGTCGACGCGCGCCGTTTCGATGAGTATCACACCATGAATATTCCCGGCAGCATCAGCGTGCCCGGCGGGGAGCTGGCGCTGCGCATCGAGGGCCTGATTCCGTCACCGCAGGCGACGGTGATCGTCAACTGCGCGGGGCGCACGCGCAGTATTATCGGCACGCAGTCGCTGCGCAACGCCGGTTTGCCCAATCCGGTCTACGCGCTGCGCAACGGCACCATCGGCTGGACCTTAGCCGGGCTTGACCTTGAGCGCGGCCAGCAGCGCCGCTACGATGCCGATTTTCGCGCCTCAGTCGAACGCGCGACGGCGGTGAGACAGCTGGCGGAGCGCGCCGGCGTCGCCTTTATAGACACCGCAACCCTTCAGCGCTGGCTGCGGCAGCCCGCGCGTACGACTTACCTGTTTGACGTTCGCAGCCCGGAGGAGTACGCCGCAGGCCATCTGCCGCTGAGCGTTAGCGCGCCCGGCGGGCAGCTGGTGCAGGAAACCGACCATTTCGCCAGCGTGCGCGGAGCGCGGATTGTGCTGATTGCCGATGACGCGATACGCGCGCCGATAACGGCGTCCTGGCTGGCGCAGATGGGGTGGGAAGTGGCGGTGTTAAATGATGCGCGCCCTGAAGACTTTAGCGAGCGCGGTACCCCCGCGGCCAAAGTACCGCCGGGGCCGCAGGCGGAGGAGATTTCGCCACAGCAGTTAGCGGAACAGCTGCGGGTACCCGGCACCGTGGTGCTGGACTTCACCACCAGCGCCAACTATGTCGCCCGGCATATCCCGGGCGCTTACTGGCTGGTTCGTTCGCAGCTGCGCCAGGCGCTGGAGGTGATACCGCAAGGAGAACGTTACGTTGTCACCTGCGGCAGCAGCCTGCTGGCCCGCTACGCGGTGCCGGAGGTAGCGGCTTTAACCGGTAAACAGGTGCAGCTGCTGAGCGGCGGCACCCTGGCGTGGATTGATGCCGGACTGGCGTTGGAGCATGGCGAGACGCATCTGGCGACGCCGCGCAGCGATCGCTATCAGCGCCCATATGAAGGTACCGATAACTCCCCGGCTGCAATGCAGGCCTACCTCGACTGGGAGTTCGGCCTGGTTGAACAGCTGGCGCGCGATGGTACGCACGGGTTTAAGGTATTGTGATTTCCCCCGCTCGCGCTGCGCTTAGCGGGGCTACGGGCCCCTGTACTCTGCTCCCGGGGGCGGCGCTAAGCGCCTGCCCGGGCTACAGGTTCACCGCCATCTGCCATCCCGTAGCCCGGACAGATGCGCAGCATCGCCTCCGGGAAATTATGCCGCGCTGTACTCTGCTCCCGGGGGCGGCGCTAAGCGCCTGCCCGGGCTACAGGTTTACTGCCATCTGCCAGCCCGTAGCCCGGACAGATGCGCAGCATCGCCTCCGGGAAATTATGCCGCGCTGTACTCTGTTCCCGGGGTATAGCTGCGATCAGATCTCCGGCGTATTTTTAAAGCCCATCAGCATCAGCATCGGCTCCTGCTGCGACCCCGCGGGATCGAAATGATAGCGGTTGCCCTGACGGTCTCCGCCGATATACCACGAGATCTCGGTTTTGCCCTCAGCCAGCGCCTTGCGCACCGCTTTATCAACATCGATCGTCCGGTATTCACGCTTTGAATTAAGATACAAAACCCCATCAGAGCTGTAGTTGCAGGACGGACGATGATTCCAGGTCACGCTGTTTGCGCTCCAGTCGTTACTCGCCGGATAGAGGAAAATCTGATCCGCGCCGTTGGTTTCCACTTTTCCACCGTAGATCCGCAACTGATATTTAAACAGCGAAGCGTCCTGGCCCTGCGGCAGCGGCGGGATCGGGAATTTCACCAGCGTCATGGTTTCCGGGTTATGCGTGCGCCCGCCGTTTTTCCAGTTATCGCTGACCACCAGATTTTCCGGAGCGGCATGGGTCACCGTCGGCTCGGTGCTGTCCACCAGCGCGTTCTCCTCTACCGTGGAGAAGCCATAAGGCACCGCGCTACCGCAGTCGATCCCCTTATTCATGCAGCGCTCGGTCATATAGTGCGCTGCCTCAACCGTCCAGCCGTTCATGAAATCCGCGTGCGCCGTATAGATGCTGCCCCAGCGCTCTTGACGCTTGTCGCCGCCCATGACCGGATCCATCGAAAGCTGAATTTTTGCCGTATCCAGCGTTTTTATCTGCGGCAGAACATATGCCACGTTCATGTTTACGGTCGGAATTTTAACCGGGTAATCGCCTGGACAGGCGCCATTGACGTCGTATGTCGCGTTACTGTGGCCGTGCGTCGGTTTCAGGTTGACGCCATCCCAGCAGTTGGGGAACTGGATACCGATATTAAACTGTACCGCATCCCCCGCTTTGCGCAGCCCGCAAATCTGATCGGCCTTATTGGTATAGCCATTGCCGTTGGCGCAGAGAAAGGTAATGCGCGAACTGGGAGCAGAACCGTGATGATCGCCCGCCAGCAGTTCGAGACCGGCCGGGAACGGATGCAGCGGATGCTGTTCGACTTTGCTGGTCTGGTAGTAGGTTTTTTGATAGGCCGGCGCGACCACCTGACCGTCCGGCAGCTTCAGCGATGGCGCCCAGTAGGCGGAGCTGTCGGCTTTGTTATCGCAGGTGGTTTCCGGCTGGTCGCGCAGCGTCTGATAGGTCGACACTGCGTCAGTATGGGTGTTGCCAAAAAAATCATGCCACATAGCCTGATTCGGTTTGCCGAACATCATAATGGCGTCATCGCCCAACGTATGGTGATAAGCGCAGACCACGTGGGCCTGCGGGCCGGCATGAGCAGAAAACGCGCCGGCGGCCAGCAGCGGCGCAAGAGTTAAAGCGAACGGGTTCAATTTCATTTTGCAATCCTCCTTGTTTGAAGGAGTGCAGAGATAGCAAACGCCCGCCGATGTTACACATCATCAAATATCATTTCGTCTCATCGGCCCGCACTATCAGGTTCGCGCATGATCCATGAGTACTGAAATGACTTCGGCGCCGGGAAATGCGTGCGCCGACGAAACGACCCCAGCAGCTGCGGCGTGCAGTAGGTACAGCTCCCCAGCCACTCCATGTTTTCTTCCGGCACCCCCGCGCTGCGCAGCAGGAGATGGGCAAAGGCCCGCAGATCGAACCAGACATTGTCGTCAGCGGTCGCTTGCGCCTGCTCCCCCACTGACGCCGCCTGATGGGGCAGGAAGAGCTGCTCCCGATGGCGCTTTGCCAGCTCGCCTGCGGGCATTGCCAGCAGAGCCTGATAGAAGTCGGCGGTGACTTCGTAGCAGCAGGCGTGAATATGCGGCCCGCTCACCACCACCAGATCTTGCGGGGCGACGTGATAACGCTGAAACAACGCCAGGCTATTTTCAATAATTCCGCTGGCAGCGCCGCGCCAGCCTGCGTGGACGCTACAAATATAGCGCCCATCGCGCGACGCCATCAGCAGCGGCAGACAGTCGGCGGTCACTACCCCTATCTTTTGTCCGCTGACGGCGGTAAACATCGCATCGGCATGGGGTCGCTCCGCCTGCGGCGCCAGATACTCATGCACGATGTTGCTGTGAACCAGTTTAACCGGCGCCATTTCGCTATAGGGAAAGGCGGCGGTTTCATGGACGTCGAGAAAGGCATACCGGATGCCGGGGATAGTGCTCAGTAAGCGGGAGGTAAAAGACATGATGCCCGGAAGAATCAATGGATGATGATTTAACCTATGCCAAAGTAGAGAGATGCGCAAGGCGAAGGACAGCGCCCCGGTTCGCGCTGCGCTTAGCCGGGCTACAAGCAACAAACTGCTGCGGGCCGGTAGCCCGGGCAAGGCGCGGGTTTACCGCGCCGTCCCCGGGAATAAACGAAAATGCTCAGGCCAGCGCGGCGCGCTTTTGTCGGCTCATCAGCCAGAACACCGCCACGCCCGCCAGCAGAATGCCGGGGGCGGACGCCGCCATCACCCCGACGGTGCCGGTGCCCAGCGCCAGCATTTTGCCAGCCAGCAGCGGACCGCTCATCGCGCCGAGACGGCCAATCGCCACCGCCGTTCCCACGCCCGTGGCGCGGATTTCGGTGCGATAGAACAGCGGAGCCAGCGCATACAGCACGCTCTGGCCGCCGGTGGCAAACAGGCCGGCGACAAAGCCGGAGAAGAGCATTGCGGTCAGCGAGGACGCGGTTCCCAGGGCCAGCAGCGACGCCAGCATACCGATATAAATCAGCAGCGACATCCATAGCGGACTGAGCTTATCCATCAGCGCCCCCAGCAGCAACGTCCCGCAGGCGGCGCCGAACTGCAGGACAAACATCACCCCCGCCGCCTCGCTGGGGCTGAATCCCTGGCCTACTAACAGCATCGGCAGCCAGTTGATCAACATATAGACCACCAGCAGCGTAAAGAAATAGCACAACCACAGGAGCAGAGTAGCGGCGGCGTTGCCCGGCGCAAGGAGCGTGCGTAGCGGCACGCCCTGTGCGCTGCGCCGAAACGCCTGCGATTCCGGCAGCCAGCGCATCAATAATGGCACCAGCAGCAGCGGAACGATACCGCCGACCCAGAACACCGTTTGCCAGGCCGCGGCAAGGCCGAAAAAGCCCAGCGCCGCCGCCAGCGCCGCGCCGATGGGCACGCCGCAGTACATCAGGCTGACCGCCCTGCCGCGAAAACGAGGACCCGCAGCCTCGGAGGTTAAAGCAATCAGATTCGGCAGCGCCGCGCCAAGCCCGACGCCGGTTAACAGGCGCGCCAGCAGCAGCGTCGGATAATTCCATGCCAGCGCGGTGGCGATTGAGAACAGGCCGAAGAGCAGCACCGAGCCGAGCAGAATTCGCTTGCGGCCGTAGCGATCCGCCAGCATGCCGCCCACCAGCGCGCCGGGCAGCAGGCCGAGGATCCCGGCGCTGAAAATCCAGCCCATCTGCATTTTATCCAGCGCGAACGCCTGCGCCATGCCGACGGCGGCGATGCCCGCCGCCTGGAGATCCAGCCCTTCCATCAGGGCCACCATAAAACAGAGCCCGACGGTTAACATCAGGCGCGAATTGCTTGCAGTCGTTGTTTGGGTCATAGGGTACCTTTGCGATATCCGGACAAGCGGAGCAGGTAAATGGCGGCTGATACGTTGCCAGCCGCGCGTTGCTTTTATTGATGACGATTGAGCAGGTCCAGCGCGACGTCGACGATCATATCCTCCTGACCGCCCACCATCCGCCGTTTGCCCAGTTCGACGAGGATATCCACCGCGCTCAGGCCGTAGCGCTCGGCGGCCACTTCGCTGTGGCGTAGAAAGCTGGAGTAAACCCCGGCATAGCCCAGCGCCAGCGTTTCGCGGTCAACCCGCACAGGGCGATCCTGCAGCGGGCGCACCAGCTCATCGGCGGCGTTCATCAGGGCATACAGATCGGTGCCATGATTCCAGCTGAGCTTATCGGCGGCGGCGATAAACACCTCCAGCGGCGCGTTGCCCGCACCGGCGCCCATCCCCGCCAGGCTGGCGTCGATGCGGTCGCAGCCCTCTTCCACCGCGGCGATGGAGTTGGCGACGCCGAGGCTCAGGTTATGGTGTGCGTGCATCCCGGTGGCGGTTTCCGGCTTCAGCACCGATTTGAGGGCGCGGAAACGATCGCGAATATCGCGCATATTCATCGCCCCGCCGGAATCGACAACGTAGATACAGGTCGCGCCGTAGGATTCCATTTTCAGCGCCTGCTGCGCCAGCTGCTCCGGAGTGGTCATATGGCTCATCATCAGGAAGCCGACGGTGTCCATGCCCAGCTCGCGGGCGAAGGCGATATGCTGCGCGGAAACATCCGCCTCGGTGCAGTGGGTGGCCACGCGCACAACCCGCGCGCCTGCCTGATACGCATTTTTCAGGTCATGCAGGGTACCGATGCCGGGAAGCAGTAAAGTCGCGATCTTCGCCTGGCTGACCGACTCCGCCGCCGCTTCAATCCACTGCAGGTCGCTGTGCGCGCCGAAGCCGTAGTTAAAGCTGGAACCCTGCAGGCCGTCGCCGTGGGCGACTTCGATTGAATCCACTCCCGCGCTATCCAGCGCCCGGGCAATCTGGCGTACATTGTCGAGTGAGTATTGATGGCGAATCGCGTGCATCCCGTCGCGCAGAGTCACGTCGGAGATATAGAGTTTTTTGCCGTTCATGCTGCCTCTCCCGCTGCGTCATTCAGCGCCTGGGCCATTTTTTCCGCCGTCGCCAGCGCCGCCGACGTCATAATATCGAGGTTACCCGCGTAAGCGGGCAGATAGTGCGCCGCCCCTTCGACCTCGAGGTAAACCGCCGTTTTCAGGCCGGAGAAGCGGCCGACGCCCGGCAGATTCACCGGTTTATCTTCCGGGATGACCTCAAACTGCACCTGCTGCTTCAGGCGATATCCCGGCACATAGGCCTGCACCGCCGCCGCCATCTCGGCGATCGACGCGGCAACCGCCTGCTGCGATGCCGCTTCGCTCAGGACATAAACGGTATCGCGCATCATCAGCGGCGGCTCCGCCGGATTCAGCACGATAATCGCTTTGCCTTTCGCCGCGCCGCCCACTTTCTCAATGGCCTGCGAGGTGGTTTCGGTAAATTCATCAATGTTAGCGCGCGTCCCCGGTCCGGCAGATTTGCTGGCGATCGAGGCGATGATCTCCGCATAGTGCACTTTTGCCACTCTGGATACCGCCGCCACCATCGGGATAGTGGCCTGGCCGCCGCAGGTCACCATATTGACGTTACCCTCGGCAAGATTGGCCTCGAGATTGACCACCGGCACGCAGTACGGGCCGATGGCCGCTGGGGTCAGGTCGATCACGCGGATCCCCGGTTTGGCTTCCCGCAACGCGGCGTCGTTTTTCACGTGCGCCCCGGCGCTGGTGGCGTCAAAAACCACATCGATATCGGCGAATTCCGCCATCTGCATCAGCCCGCCAACGCCCTCGTGGGTGGTGGCGATGCCCATACGCCGGGCGCGGGCCAGACCGTCGGACTCAGGGTCGATGCCGACCATCACCGCCATCTCCAGGTGCTGCCCGTGGCGCAGAATTTTGATCATTAAATCGGTGCCGATATTGCCGGAGCCGATAATGGCGACTTTACGTTTACTCATTACGCTGTTCCTCTTCGGCGACAAAGGTCGCCGCCACTGAACCTAAACCGTCGATATGGGCGATAAAACGATCGCCGGCGGTAATCGCCACCATCGGGCCTAACGCTCCGGTGAGCACGATATCGCCCGCCCGCAGCGGCTCGCCGAGGCTGGCCATTTTGCGCGCCAGCCACACCGCCGCGTTCAGCGGATGGCCAAGGCATTCGCTGCCGCGCCCGCTGGAGACCTCTTCCTCGTTACGGGTCATGCGCATCACGCAATGTTTCAGATCCAGCCCATCCGGACGCCGCGCCGGACTGCCCAAAACGTAAACGCCGCAGGAGGCGTTATCGGCGACCGTATCGACAAAGCCAATCGACCAGTCGCGGATACGGCTGCCGACCACTTCCAGCGCCGGCAGCACCCAGTCGATGGCGGCGTACAGTTCATCAAAAGTGGTATCGGCATGCGGCAGATCCTGTTTCAGCACCAGGGCGATTTCGGCTTCCACCTTCGGCTGCAGCACCCGGGAGAACGGCACATTGGCGTTATCGCCGTAGCACATGTCGGCAAACAGGGTGCCGAAGTCCGGCTGGTCAACGCCCAGCTGCTGCTGCACTTTAGGATGGGTCAATCCCACCTTGCGTCCCACCACCCGGCGGCCGTTCGCCACGTGGTGCTGTACGTTCATCCGCTGGATAGCATAGGCCGCTTCGGCATTGTCGACGCCGAGGAGAGCTCGCAGCGGTTCAATCGCCCGGCCGCGACTTTCCGCCTCACGCAACCGTTGCGCCAGGTGTTCAAGAGATAAAGTTGTCATTCTGCTTCCTCAGGCACGTGCCAGAAAATCGAGCACCAGCTGGTTAAAACTCTCCGCGTGCTCCCACTGCGCCCAGTGGCCGCAGTCGCGATAGATATGCAGTTCGGAACCGTTAATGCCCGCCAGCAGGCGCAGCCCGGCGTCCATCGGCACGAAGCGATCGTTACGCCCCCAGACGATCAGGGTCTGCGCGCGGATTTCGCCGAGACGCGGGCTAAAGTCCGGGAACTGCTTCGGGTTGGCTTCGAGACTTTTGACGAAATTATCCAGATGCTCCCGGCGCGATAGCATATTGTTGAGACGCGCGTCGAACAGGGCGTCAGTCAGATCGCGGGTATCGAAAACAAAGATGTTCATCATCTTTTTCAGGTTTTCGATGGTCGGTTCGCGATACAGGCCGTTCAGCAGCTTGATGCCTTCCGTCGGCATCGGCGTAAACAGGCTCATGCCGCCGGTTCCGCCGCCCATCAGCACCAGTTTGCCGACGCGCTCCGGCCAGCTGAGGGTAAAGGCCACCGCGCTGTGTCCGCCCATCGAGTTGCCCAGCAAATGCACGTTGCTGATATCCAGCTGATCAATGACGCTTTTCAGCACCCGGGCGTTCAGGTCGGAGCGGGAGCCGCGATTGACGATAGCATCGCTTTTCCCCCAGCCGGGGCAGTCCAGCAGAATGACCCGATAGCCCGCCTCCACCAGCGGGTCGATATTGCGGCTAAAGTTGGCCCAGCCGGTAGCTCCGGGGCCGGAGCCGTGCAGCATCACCACGGTTTCGTCACCCTGGCCGCAGTCATTAAAATGGATGCGTAATGTTTCTCCGCCCTCTTCCACGTTGAGAAAGCGGCTGGTGGCGGCTTCGGTTTGCGGTTGGTAGCTCATCATATTCTCCCGTTAATTCAGTTCTGCGCTGTGGCGCTCAGCGAGCCAAACCCGGCAATCCACTCGGGGATTGGTCGGTAATAGCGACCTTCGCAGCGCCAGCGGCCAAATGCGGATAGCGCGGCAAAGGCGGCCACCCAGGTTTTAATTTCGTGCGTTGATTTCCCGGCCATTGCCGACAGCTCTTCGTTACTGACGGCGTCCAGCTCCGCCAGCCGCCCCTGCTCCAGCAGGCTCATGAAGCGGGTATCCCAGACCGGATTGAGCGGATAGAGCGAGTGCTGATCCTCGATAAACTGCTTCGCCGCGCTAATCACGCGCTGCTGGCGCAGTTCCCGTTCGTCCGGCGGCAGCTGCCTGCCGCTGCCCAGCAGCCGGTCGCGCATATGGGCATCGGCCTTCGCCAGCTCCGGTACCGGCGGCTGATGCGACAGGCCGCCGGAGCCGAGGATTAATACCCGTTTATTGAGGGTGGTCAGAAAGCGGCCGATGGCTTCGCCCAGCATGCGGGTACGCTGAAAGCCCGGCAGCGGCGACGCGACGCCGTTGATAAACACCGGCAGAACCGGCAACGTATCCAGCCCGCCGAGCAGGAACTCCAGCGGTTGCGCGAAGCCGTGATCCACCTGCATGCAGTAGGAGACCGCCAGATCGATGCCCTCCTTCATCACAGCGTGGGCGCAGGCCTCCGCCAGCGCCGTCGGCACCGGCAGAACGCCGCTGGCGCTGCTGAAATCGCCGATAGAAGTTGCGCCGATGCCTAAACAGAACGGCGGCATCACATCGTAGAAAAAGCCGTTGTAGTGATCGGGGGCAAACAGCACCACCAGCTCCGGATCGAAAGCGGCAATACGCGCCCGCGCGTCGGCAATGGTGCCGTTAACTTCGTCCAGCACCGCCTGTTCCGGGTCAACGTAACCCACCAGCGGCGTATGCGAGAGGCAATGAAGATAAGCGTTCATATCAGGCCACCTGTTCAATCACGGTTGGCGCTTGCGCGGAGGCCAGCTGCATCTTGCTCGCCAGCGCGTTGAGCTTTTTGCCGAGGGTTTGCGGGATAGCCACGGTCGCGACGAAGCGATCCGGACGCACCACGGCGATGGCGGTATCGTGCTGCGCGAACCAGTTTTTCAGGCGGTTTTGCGTATCGCCGACGCGGATAACGCCGGGCACGTTGTCCTGATCGCAATGAATCTGTACTTCCGGCACGACCTGGATGAACTGCACCCCGACCGCACGCCAGCGGGCTATTTGCTCATCGTTGAGCCCCCACCGGGGATTGCAGCCCCAGGCGATAATGGCGAACCTGGCGCCAATCACCTCATCGAACAGCGTCACCTGCCCCGTTTCCAGCGTCACCTTCGGCTGGATAAACATTTTGCCAACCGGAGACGTTTTGCCTTCGCCTTCCGCCAGCAGCGCGCCGTCGCGATACTGCGGCATCGGCTTGAAACGCATTTCAAGGAAGTAGCGTTTGACCGGCGGCAGATAATTCAGCAGCCACGAAATTCCGTCGCGCACCGCGCCGTGCCAGCGTTTCGGCGGCGCCAGGACGTTGCCGGCGGTGACCGACAGGTCGATCATCGCTTTGGCGTGATCGCGCCGCTCCTGCTGGTAGCTGTCCAGCAGCGCCTCTCCGGCTTTGCCGTTCACCACCAGCGCCAGTTTCCAGGCCAGGTTAAAAGCATCGCGCATACCGCTGTTGTAACCCTGTCCCTGCCAGACCGGCATGATGTGCGCCGCGTCGCCCGCCAGCAGCACGCGATCGACGCGAAAGCGTTCGGCGATGCGTGCGTTATGGGTATAAACGCGCTGGCGAATCAGTTCGACGTTATCCGGGTCCGGCAGCACTTTGCTCAATAGCTGGCGCATCTTGTGCGGCTCGCTGAGCTGGGCTTCGGTTTCGCCGGGCATGACCATAAATTCGAAACGCCTGACGCCGTGCGGCAGCGCGGCGGAGACGTACGGGCGCACCGGGTCGCAGCACAGATAGACATGCGGCGTCGCCAGCGGATCGTTGGCAATATCGATAACAATCCATTGATTCGGCGCGGTTTTCCCTTCAAAAGGAATGTTCAGCGTGCGGCGGATAAAGCTGGCTCCGCCGTCGCAGGCCACCAGCCAGTCGGCGCGAACGGTTTCCCGCTCGCCGCCGCTGCCTTTAACATTTAACGTGACACCGTCACTATTCTGGCTAAAGGCTTCAACTTCGCGGGAAAACAGGCAGCGCACGTGGGGAAAGCGGCTGAGTCCGTCGTACAGCACGGCATCGACCTGCGGTTGAATAAACGCGTTACGGCGCGACCAGCCAAACTCGTCGGTCATCGGCTGAATATCGGCAAAGCAGCGCCCTTTGGGGGTGAGAAAGCGCATCGCGTGCCACGGCGTGGTATGCGGCAGCACATTATCTACCAGCCCCACGGCCTGCATCGCCCGCAGCGCCTCATCGTCGATACCGATGGCGCGGGGATAATCGATCAGCGACTCGAGCTTCTCGATCAGCACCACGCTGACGCCCATCTGCCCGAGGTAGTTGGCGATCGTCAGGCCAACCGGGCCGGCGCCGGCAATCGCGACCTGCGCGCTGTGCTGTACGGCGGGCTGGATATCAGGATTGGATGTTGTCATTTTCAAAACCTCACGCTTCGGACAAATTGCCGCCACTGCACTAATGTCAGCGAGGCAATTTGTTAACTAAATGTGAATTTATTTTTATTGTGAGGTCAGTATAGGGTTGGCGATTTACGCTACAATCAAAACATCACCTGATGTGCACCTGGTGCACAAGCTTGTTTAAACTGATTTTTATTGAGGATGCATGAACGAGAATTCGTCGGCGGAATACAAAACGGTACGCGGATTGAGCCGCGGATTATTGTTATTAAATTTGTTAAATAAATTCGACGGAGGCGCGACGGTCAGCACCCTGGCCGAGTTTAGCGGTCTGCATCGTACGACCGTCAGGCGGCTGCTGGAAACGCTGCAGGATGAGGGTTACGTGCGCCGCAGCCGCTCCGATGACAGCTTTCGCCTGACGATTAAAGTGCGTCAGTTAAGTGAGGGATTTCGTGACGAACATTGGATTTCTGCCCTCGCCACGCCGCTGCTTGGCGAGCTGCTGCGCGAGGTTTTATGGCCGACCGATATCACCACCCTGGACGTCGATGCGATGGTGGTGCGCGAAACCACCCACCGCTTCAGCCGCCTCTCCTTCCACCGGGCAATGGTCGGCCGCCGCCTGCCGCTGCTGCTGACCGCCTCCGGGTTAACCTGGCTGGCTTTCGCGCCGGAACACGAACGACGCCCGATCATCGATATGCTGGCTGCCCGCCCGGAAGCGGAGTATCAGCTGGCGCGCGAGCCGGAAAAACTGGCCGCCATTCTCGAACGCACCCGGCAAAACGGCTACGGTGAAAACTTTCGCGGCTGGCAGCAGGAGGAGAAAATCGCCTCCATTGCCGTTCCCGTTCGCCGTCGGCAGCGGGTTATCGGCTGCCTGAACCTGGTCTATATGGCCAAAGCTATGACCATCGACCAGGCAGCGCAAAAGCATCTCGCCTCGCTGCAGAAGGTCGCTACCCGCATAGAAGAACGGATGTCCGATGAAGAGGTGTTTTACCAATAACCTTGTCCATAGGGGGTAAATCGCCCGTCAGCCATTGCGCCCGGACTCGTTATATATTTTAATATACAACGATTTTTCCTTTGCCGCTGAGCCCATCATGTCCAGACATCCGCGCGTTTTCTTTGCTATGGCGCTGTTAAGCGCCAGCCTGTTCACCGGTCAGGCCTTTGCCGAGCGCACCCTCACCGACCAGCTGGGCCGTGAAGTCACCCTCCCCGACCGCGTCACCCGCGCCGTGGTGCTCCAGCACCAGACCTTAAACCTGCTGGTGCAACTTAATGCTGCTGACGACGTCGTCGGCGTCTTGAGCAGCTGGAAAAAACAGCTTGGCCCGCAGTTTGCGCGCTTTATGCCGAACATTGAAAAACTGCCGATGCCAGGCGATCTCACCCAGGTCAATATCGAGAGCCTGCTGGCGCTACATCCGCAGGTAGTCTTCGTTGCCAACTATGCGCCGCAGGCGATGATCCAGCAGATCCAGAGCGCCGGGATCCCGGTGGTGGCGATCTCTCTGCGCCAGGATGCCGCAGGGGAGAAAAACAAAATGAACCCGACAATGGCCAATGAAGAGCAGGCCTACAATGAGGGGCTGAAACAGGGGATCCGCCTGATTGGCGAAGTGGTCGGTCGCCAGGATCAGGCCGAACAGCTGATTGATTACACCTTCAGCGCGCGCAGTCTGGCCAATGCGCCGGTTGCCGACATCCCGGAAAATGAGCGGGTGCGGGTGTATATGGCCAATCCGGATCTCAACACCTACGGTTCGGGCAAATATACCGGCCTGATGATGAAGCACGCCGGAGCGCTGAACGTAGCCGCCGCCAGCGTGAAGGGGGCGCGCCAGGTCTCGCTGGAGCAGGTACTACAGTGGGATCCGCAGGTAATTTTCGTTCAGGACCGCTACCCGGAGGTGGTCAAACAGATACAAAACGACCCGCAGTGGCAGAGCATTGACGCGGTCAAAAACCATCGCGTGTGGCTGATGCCGGAGTACGCCAAGGCCTGGGGCTATCCGATGCCGGAGGCGCTGGCGATTGGCGAGCTGTGGATGGCGAAAAAGCTCTATCCATCACGCTATAACACCATTGATGTCGATGCGAAGGCGCAGGAGTACTATCAGCGTTTCTACCGCGTGAAGTGGTCGCCGGATGCTTAGTCATCGTCATCCGGCTCTGCTGCACTGTACCCTCGCGCTGGTAACGCTCATGATTGCACTCGCCTCTATCTGCCTCGGGCAGTATCCGTTAAGCCTGGCGGAGGTTTTTCGCCAGCTGGCGCATCTTTCCCCCCTCGACGGCGTCGCCGGTCAGGTGGTGTGGTCGGTCAGACTGCCGAGGATCGTGATGGCGCTGCTGGCTGGCGGCGCGCTGGGGCTGTGCGGGGCCACCTTACAAGGGGTGTTCCAGAACCCGCTGGTCGACCCGCATATCATCGGCGTCTCCTCCGGCTCCGCTTTCGGCGGGACGCTGGCGATTCTGCTGGGACTTAATGCCGCGCTGATGATGACCTCGACCTTTCTCTTCGGCCTTGCCGCGCTGATGCTGGTCTATCTAATCGCCGCGCTGCAGGGGCGCGAAAGTACCCTGGTACTGATCCTCTCAGGAATTATCCTCAGCGGCTTTTTTGCCGCCCTGGTGAGCCTGATGCAGTATCTGGCCGATACCGAAGAAACGCTGCCGAATATCGTCTTCTGGCTGCTCGGCAGCTTTGCCACCGCCAGCTGGCATAAAGTCCTGCTGATGGCGCTACCGGTAGCCTGCGCCGCGATGGTGCTGTTCAGGCTCCGCTGGCGGATTAACCTGCTGGCGCTGGAGGAAAAAGATGCCCGCGGGCTGGGCGTTTCGGTGACCGCGCTGCGTCGCGGGGTGCTGGTATGCTGCGCGGTGCTGGTCGCCGCTCAGGTGGCGGTCAGCGGCAGCATCGCATGGGTCGGGCTGGTGATCCCGCATCTGGCGCGGCTGCTGACCGGCGCCGATCACCGGCGTCTTCTCCCTATCGCCTTCTGGCTTGGCGGCGGTTTTATGATCGTCGTCGATGACCTTGCCCGCACGCTAACCCAGGCCGAAATTCCCATTGGTATTATCACCGCGCTGCTTGGCGCGCCGCTGTTCACCTGGCTGCTGGTGCAGTCGCGACGCACGGGCGCGCGCTGATGACCCTTTCCCTGAATTTAAGCAACCTGCTCTACGGTTATAGCCGACCGCTATTCGCCCCGCTGAACCTGCAGTGCCGATCCGGTGATATCTGGGCGGTACTTGGCGCCAACGGCCGCGGCAAAAGCTCCCTGCTCGATACCCTGACCGGCGTCCTGGCGCCGCTCGGCGGCCAGTTTACCGGCACCGGCGGTATCGCCATCGTGCCGCAGCATTTTCGTCCAGCCTTTAGCTGGCTGGTACGTGACGTGGTGCTGATGGGGCGGGCGCGCCACGTTAACCTGTTCGCTCAGCCATCGGCGGACGACGAGCGCCAGGTCCAGGAGGCGCTGGCGCAGTTGGGGATCGCGACGCTCGCCGACAAGGTTTTCCGTGCGCTGTCCGGCGGCCAGCAGCAGCTGGTGCTCATCGCCAGGGCGCTGGTGGGAGCCAGCCAGAATATCCTGCTGGATGAACCCTGCTCGGCGCTGGATCTGGCCAATCAGCAGCTGGTGCTGCAGCTGATTAGCGACCTGGCATATCGCCAGAAGCGGACGGTGCTGTTTACCACGCACGATCCCACCCACGCCCTGCAGGTAGCGAACCAGACTTTGCTACTGCTCCCCGACGGTGAATGGCTGGCGGGAGAATCCACCACCGTACTGACGGAAGAGAATCTTCAGCGCGCGTATGGTTTGGCGGTACGCAAAATCTGTCACCCGGGCTCGGCGCTGCCGCTGCTGGCCCCGCAGTTTACGATTCGCCGTTGATGGCTAAAAAGCCGGCGTTTTTCAGAAAACGCTGGCCCTCTCCGCCGAGGATAAAGCGGCACAGACGCTGCGCCCCGGCGCTCTGTTCAATCTGCGTCAGTTGATAATCGCAGCGAACATTCCACGCCGGCGGAATAACCAGCGTGCGCAGATCGCTGCACGCCGCCATCTGCGCGGCGTAATGCGCATAGCCGATGAACAGATCGGTTAAATTTTGCCGAATGAGCCACGCCCCGGCGGTTTCTCCCGCAGGCACCGGCAGCGAGTCTCGGCCGCCTACCAGCGGACGCGCGCGCGCCATGATGGCGGCACCGACGCCGGGACAGCGCTCTTCAATGTGGGAGAAAAGCTGCCAGGTGTAGTCGCCTGAAGGGTCGCAGCCCGGCGTTGAGGTTGCCAGACGCAAGCCCGGGTCGCTGAGCAGCGTCAGCCACTCCCGCGCCTCGGTTTTCGCGTCGCGCCGGACGGTCAGCATCAGCTGATTTCGGGCGAACCAATAGCACTCTCCGGCCAGCCCCGCCTGACGCAGCGCCTGCGGATGATGGCTATTGGCCGAGGCGAACACGGAGCACGGCTCTCCGGCCTCAATGCGCTCGCGCAGCAGACCAGCCGGACCGAAATGGACGTCGACCGGGATGCTGGTCTGTTGCTGAAAGCGCGCCAGCAGCGGAATGAAAGCGCTTTTCAGGCTTCCCGCTGCCAGCAGCTTTAGGGAGGGAGTCATAAGAACCATCGCTATATAGTCATAAATACAGCGCTATAATAACGCAGGTTCAGATCATTTCAGTAGCCAATTTCCGCCAGTTCACGCAGCTGTTCCGGCGTTGCCACCGGCAGGTTAAAGAAGCGCAGATAGGCCGGGATCATTTCAAACAGCATGTCGGTGCCGCGCTGAATGGGACAGCCCGCCGCCCGCGCGGCCTGCAGTAGCGGAGTAAATTCCTGGGCCATAACCACTTCGCCAACAAAAGTGCCCGGCGCCAGGCGCTGCGGGTCCAGCGGCAGCGGATCGCCCTCTTTCATCCCCAGCGGCGTAGCGTTGACCACCAGATCGTGCCCCTGCGGGTCGCGCTGCATCAGAGTGATATCCAGCCGAGGATAGTGCTCGAGCAGACGTCCGGCCAGCGCTTCCGCCGTCTGCGGGCGGACGTCGTACAGCGTCAGGGCGCTGACGCCCGCTGCCACCAACGATGCGGCAATGGCCGAGCCGACGCCGCCGCTGCCCACCACCAGCGCCCGCGCCCCTTGCGTCGCGAACCCTTTGCGCCGGATACCGAGAACAAAGCCTTCTCCGTCAAACATATCACCGCTGAGCGAGCCGTCGGCTTCGGGGCGAATCGCGTTACAGGCGCCCGCAATTGCCGCCGTCGGGCTAAGATGCTGCACCAGCCCGCAGGTGGCGATTTTGTGCGGCATGGTGACCAGCGCGCCAATAATATTGGTCATTTTAAATAGCATCGGGACAAAGGCGGCGTAGTCCTCAGTCTTCACGCCCATCGGCACTACTTTGGCGTCAACCTGTCGATCGGCAAACCACGGGTTATAAATCATCGGCGCTTTAAACTTCGCGGTCGGATAGCCAAGATGCGCTATCAGCCGCGTATTTCCACTAATCACCATTCCCTGCTCCTTTAACAACGACTGCATCACGTTACTGCGAAAGTTCGATACGCTTGACATCGCCCAGGATAAAGACATAAGCCGCCACGCCCAGCAGCGCTGCGCCGCCGATATAAATCAGCGCGTAGAAGAAGTTCCCGGAGGCTGCAACGATAAAACCGATGATCAGCGGCGTCAGGATCCCGGCGAGGTTAGCGCAGAAGTTAAACAGGCCGCCGGTCAGACCGCCAAGGCCTTTCGGCGCGATGTCGGAGATCAACGTCCAGCCCAGCCCGACCATCCCCTGACCAAAAAAGGCGAATGACATCACCAGAATCACCGCCAGATCGCTGGTCAGCCAGTTGGCGGAGATAATCGTGCTCGCCATCAGCAGACCGGCAATGATCGGCAGTTTACGCCCGAGATTCGCCGAACCGGTGGCCTTCAGCAGCTTATCCGAGACCCAGCCGCCGAACATCACGCCGCCCGCCGCCGCCAGGAACGGCATGATGGCAAAGAAGCCGACCTTAATCCACGGCATATGGCGTTCGGTGGCCAGATAAGTTGGAAACCAGGTCAGGAAGAAGACCAGCACCGTATTACCGGCAAACTGCCCGATGCTGGCGCCGAGAATCTGTCTTTTCGCCAGCAGCTGGCGAATCAGCGGCCAGCTAAAGGCGGTATGCTGCTCTGCGCCGGTGGACATTCCGCCGCCGTTGACGATGTGCTCGCGCTCCTGCTGATTGAGGTGTTTATCTTCATGCGGCTCGCGATAGCAGCGCCACCACACCAGCGCGAACATCACGCCGACTGCGCCGACGCTAATAAACAGCGCGCGCCAGCCGAAGCTGCCCATTATCCAGAACAGCAGCGGCGAAAAGCAGGCCAGTCCGAGATATTCGCCGACGGTATAGACCGCCGTCGCCTTCGCCCGCTCCTGCTGCGGGAACCAGGCGCTCACCACCCGACTGTTCACCGGGAAACAGGGCGCTTCGCTGACGCCGAGGCCAAAGCGGCACAACAGCAGACTTTTCAGGCCAACCGCCAGGCCGTGGAACATGGTGAATAGCGACCACAGGGTCAGCGCCAGAAAATAGGTCACTTTGTTGCCGAAGCGGTCAAGGAAGATGCCGCCGGGGATCTGCGCCAGCGCGTAGGTCCAGGCAAAGGCGGAGAACACGATGCCCATCATTGCGGCATCAATACCCAGCTCAGCGGTCAGCTGCGGCGCGGCGATACCCAGCACCGTACGGTCGAGATAGTTGATCATGGTGCCGACGGCCAGCAGCGCAAGAATACCGATACGCCGCCGGGAGGGCCTCACGCCGGACGCGGCCGCCGCCGTCGGGTGATTGTGGCTATAAGAGTTCATAGTCGTTTCCTGTCATAGGGTACAGCCGGATATTGTTATTGTGTTTGCAACGTTGGGTGGTGAACCATCTGCTACATTACTCGGTGTACTGCATTGCTGACAAGCGTACAGCTGCATTTACAGCACCATAAAGTGCGTAACCGTTGCGGCGCTCGGTCAGTTCAAAGAAAAAGCGTCCCACCGCAATCGGTCGGGTGTAGAGGTGAAAGAATTCGCCGCCGCTGCCATCGCGCTCGTAAAGAATTTGATGATTCTTCAACAGGTTAACAGGAATACCTTTCCCATAACGGGCCAGCAAATCTTCATAGTAGTTCGCCGGAATCGGCAGCGCATTGACGGCAACCTCGGGCACGCTTGCAAGCGTGGAAGATAAATCGCGGCAGGCAAAAGCCGCGTGCTGTAAACCAGCTCCCTGATAACAGGCCACTGAACGGGCAATTTGCGTGGCGCGGCTTTGCGAAATATTCAGCGCAAAGCGGATGTCGCCCTGCGGACTGCGTACCGCCAGGCTGCGCACCAGCCCGTACGGATCGGGTAGCGTTTGTTCATGCTCAAGGATAAAGCCAAATACGGTGCGGAAAAAAATGATCCAGTTATCGCGGCTATCCGACTCCATGCCAAGTGCCAGGTGATCGATACCACAATAATCGTCGCGCGGCGTGACGTCCGTGCGCAGATGGAAATCGCGCGTGTAGATGTCGTCGCCCACTTCAATCAGATAAATCAGGCTACCGTCCGGGGCGCAAACCGCCGGGATTGGGCTTTCGTTGGGACCGGCATCGCCCTGCCAGGTGGCATAGCCCAAGGCGCGGGCGCGCTCGACGATTGCCGCACTCTGGCTGACGCGTAGCGCCATAGCGCAGAGAGAGACTCCGTGACGCTGATGAAAATGGTCGGCCCAGCTATGCGGTTGGGCGTTAACCACCACCCGCGCCCCACCGTTGCGCCAGAGGGAGACGCGTTTTGAGCGATGCGTCCCCTCTTCAGCAAAGCCGAGCTGCGCCAGCCTGTCTCCGAGTACTCCCGCCTGCGATGGCGTGGCGGCAAACTCGATAAACTCGAGCCCGGCATAGACCGGTAGTTCAGCCGGTGCAAACAGCGGCGCGCGGCTTTCCGGCAGCCGGTGGCGGACCTGCTCTTCCAGCCACAGCAGCGAGCGATAGCCATCTTTCGCCGTCGCACCGTTGGGAGAAGCCCGGAAGCTGTCGTTAAAAATCTCCAGCGACCAGGGGCCACGATAGCCGCAGCGGATAATCTCGCAGGCAAAATCCACCAGCGGCAGCTGTCCCTGACCGGGGAAGCAGCGGAAGTGGCGGCTCCATTCGAGGATATCCATTTTCATCAGTGGCGCGTCGGCCATCTGTACAAAGGTGATTTTCTCCAGCGGCACGTCCGCCAGCTGCGCCAGCGTGTCACCGCGCGCCAGCACGTGGAAACTGTCGAGCACAATACCCAGCGCCGGGCTATCGACGCGTTTGACCCGCGCCCATGCCTGATGCCAGCGGTTAACGTGGGTGCCCCAGGCCAGCGCCTCGTAGCCGATGGTGATGCCTTCCTGCTCCGCCAGCTCAGCCAGAGCGCGTAAATCGGCCACCTGCAGTTCGACGTCGGCGGAACAGTCCGGCTGAACGTTACTGCACAGCAGCATGGTATCGCAGCCCAGCTCATGCATGAGCGCAAATTTGCGTCTGGCGCGTTCCATATTAGCGGTGAACTGGGCGCGGCTGGCCCCTTCAAAATCACGAAACGGTTGAAAAAGCGTGATTTTTAGCCCTAAATCTGCCGCCAGGTGGCGGATATCGGCCGGCGTACCGGTATAATAGAGCAGATCGTTTTCAAAAATTTCGACGCCCTGATAGCCCGCCGCTGCGATGGCATGGAGCTTTTCGGGTAAGGTACCGGAAATCGAGACGGTGGCAATGGAGCGCAACATAGTGTCCTCGGGTCATGAGCTGACTTAATGACCTGAATATGAATCATTTGGTTCAATTGCGCCATGACTGGTTGCAAAATTGTGATCAATATGTGTATTTTTTGCATCTCAAGAAAAGGAGCCGTTATGTCTGCCGTTGCTCATGATGAAGCACAATCGCTTAAGGAGCGGATCTTCGCCGCCGCTATTACCGTTTTCGCCGAGCACGGTTTGTCGGGCGCGCGAATGGAGCAAATCGCCACCGAAGCGCAGACCACTAAACGCATGGTGGTCTACTACTTCAAGACCAAAGAGCAGCTTTATCAGGCCGTGCTCCAGCACGTCTACGCGAGGATCCGCGAAACCGAGCAGCAGCTTGGGCTGGAAAACGTGCCGCCGGTTGAGGCGCTGGTGCAGCTGGTAAAGTGGAGCGTGCGCTATCACGCCACGCACGCCGACTATATGCGGGTTATCTGTATGGAAAACATGCAGCGCGGCAAGTGGCTGAAAAGCTCCGGACAGCTGAAACCGCTAAACCGTACCGCTCTGTCGATTCTGGAAGATATTCTGCAGCGCGGCCAGCAGCAAGGCGTGTTTCAGGCGGGTCTGGAGGCGCGCGATGTGCATCGATTGATCAGCAGCTTTAGCTTCTATCAGGTGTCGAACTTTTATACCTTTAGCAGCCTCTATCTGGACGACCCGATGCCGGCCATTGATGATGAAGCGATGGTCGCCCACCACTGCGATATTGCCGTCAAAGCGGTGATACGCTTTGTGATTTCATAAAGCTCAGGGAAACGCGCAGGTCCGGCTAGCTGCCGGAAAGCGCATGGACCACCTTCTCCATCGCTTCCTGCGTCAGCGCTGAGCGCTTGACCTTCGGGTTTGCCAGGGCGGTACGCAGCACGCCGGCGATAACGATATGCTTTGGCTCTTGACCCAGGTCGCGCATCTCAAGCACGACTTTACCGACAACGCGGCACATTTCCTGATACAGCGCCTCATCTTTGGCTGTGTTTCCCATGCTATTTGGCTCTCAAATTTTCATTATCAATCAAATCATTATTGATATATTTCCCGCTTAAATCAAACCAGCGTGCCGTTTCCGCGTCAGAGACCGCTTTTCCCGGGCAAACTTGTGAATAAACCCGCGTTTCTACTCTGTTTATCTTGTCAGATGATGAAAAAATGTGTTGCGCATAAGCATAGGATTAGTTTGCATTTTGTTAAGTATATAACTATAGAAATGAAACATGGTTTTCATTTTCTTTTTTGGATTGGGCAACGTATAATGCCCGGCAAATTCTTATTGAATGGTTTCAGCGCATTGGATTGCATGACTAAACGCATAACACGTTGCCTCTTTTCATGGGCTGAACCGCCAGCACACATTCTTCTGCACGCTCTTTTGTTGTCACCTATCCTTAGAGCGTGGCATAGCAACTTTCGTAATACAGGTTTAACTCTGCGGCAGTACGCCCACGGAGTCAGATTCCCCATCCCTATCCTTCACAACTTAAAGATTAAACTGTCATGAAAAAGACCAAAATTGTTTGCACCATCGGTCCGAAAACCGAATCCGAAGAGATGTTGACCAAAATGCTGGACGCCGGTATGAACGTTATGCGTCTGAACTTCTCTCACGGTGACTATGCGGAACACGGCCAGCGCATCCAGAACCTGCGCAATGTGATGAGCAAAACGGGCAAGAAAGCGGCAATCCTTCTGGATACCAAAGGTCCGGAAATCCGTACCATTAAGCTGGAAGGCGGTAACGACGTCTCCCTGAAAGCGGGCCAGACTTTCACCTTCACCACCGACAAATCGGTGGTAGGTAATAACGAAATCGTTGCGGTGACCTATGAAGGCTTCACCAGCGACCTGAGCGTCGGCAACACCGTACTGGTTGACGATGGTCTGATCGGTATGGAAGTCACCGCGATCGAAGGTAACAAAGTTGTTTGTAAAGTGCTGAACAACGGCGACCTCGGCGAGAACAAAGGCGTTAACCTGCCGGGCGTATCTATCGCTCTGCCGGCGCTGGCTGAGAAAGACAAACAAGATCTGATCTTCGGTTGCGAGCAGGGCGTGGACTTTGTTGCGGCCTCCTTTATCCGTAAGCGTTCCGACGTCGTGGAAATCCGCGAGCACCTGAAAGCTCACGGCGGCGAGAAGATCCAGATCATCTCTAAAATTGAAAACCAGGAAGGCCTGAACAACTTCGATGAAATCCTCGAAGCTTCTGACGGCATCATGGTTGCGCGTGGCGACCTGGGCGTTGAAATCCCGGTTGAAGAAGTTATCTTCGCGCAGAAAATGATGATCGAAAAATGTATCCGCGCGCGTAAAGTCGTTATTACCGCGACCCAAATGCTGGATTCCATGATCAAAAACCCGCGTCCGACCCGTGCGGAAGCGGGCGACGTGGCTAACGCCATCCTCGACGGCACCGATGCTGTCATGCTCTCAGGCGAATCCGCAAAAGGTAAATATCCGCTGGAAGCGGTCACCATCATGGCGACCATCTGCGAACGTACCGACCGCGTGATGACCAGCCGTCTTGAGTACAACAACGATAACCGTAAGCTGCGCATCACCGAAGCGGTCTGCCGCGGTGCGGTTGAAACGGCAGAAAAACTGGAAGCGCCGCTGATCGTCGTCGCGACCCAGGGCGGTAAATCCGCGCGCGCCGTACGTAAATACTTCCCGGATGCAACCATCCTGGCGCTGACCACCAACGAAACCACCGCGCGTCAGCTGGTGCTGAGCAAAGGCGTGGTAGCGCAGCTGGTTGAAGAGATCGCCTCTACCGACGCTTTCTATCACCTCGGTAAAGAGCTGGCGCTGCAGAGCGGCCTGGCGCGCAAAGGCGACGTGGTTGTTATGGTTTCCGGCGCATTAGTCCCGAGCGGAACCACCAATACCGCTTCCGTGCACGTGCTGTAATAATTTACAGGTTAATTAGTATTTCCTTTAAAAGCGCCTCATTGAGGCGCTTTTTTTTATTCCAGCACTAGCTGCTATTAATAAAAATGCAAATCGGAATTTACTATTTAACGCGAGATTATCTAAGATGAATCCGATGGAAGCGCGCTGTTTTCTCTCGCCTTTTTAAGGTTAACTGATGATTTCGATGCTTCTTTGAGCGAACGATCAAAAATAAGCGTATTAAAGTAAAAAAATATTCTCATCACAAAAAAGTTTGTGTAATACTTGTAACGCTACATGGAGATTAACTCAATCTAGAGGGTATTAATAATGAATCGTACTAAACTGGTACTGGGCGCGGTAATCCTGGGTTCTACTCTGCTGGCTGGTTGCTCCAGCAATGCTAAAATCGATCAGCTGTCTTCTGACGTTCAGACTCTGAACGCTAAAGTTGACCAGCTGAGCAACGACGTGAACGCAATGCGTTCCGACGTTCAGGCTGCTAAAGATGACGCAGCTCGCGCTAACCAGCGTCTGGACAACGCAGCTACTAAATACCGTAAGTAATAGTATCTGTGTAATAAAAATGGCGCACATTGTGCGCCATTTTTTTTGCCTCTCGTTCCCGCGCCTACTGCACCCTTTTTGCTTCGTCTACCTGCGCACTCTGTACGGACAGGCCCGACGTTGAGCTGCTGCCCGCGGATACCACCACCGGATATCCTGCTCGCCGGGTCAGCGCGCGTTTAAGCATGGCCTCATCCACCGCTTTATCGCCGGAGAATTGATGGAACTCCGCAGGAAGCGTATAGGCCATCGTCTGCGGGTTGCTGGTCTCATCCGGCGTCAACGGTCGATGAACTTCAACATAGCGCTTACCGTCCGGCTCCACGGCGAACTTGACCGGCTGATTGATAATCCGCACCGGCGTCCCGCTTTTCACCTGATTGAATAACGCCTGAATATCCGCCGCATTCATGCGCATACAGCCGGAGCTGACGCGTAGTCCGACGCTATCTGGCGCACTGGTGCCATGAATAAGATATTCCCCGTTGCCGTATGCCAGGCGCAGCGCATAACGCCCCAGCGGGTTATTCGGTCCTGCGGGCACGACCGGCGGCAGCTTAATTCCTTTTTCCAGCGAGCGAGCGCGAATGCCTGCCGTCGGCGTCCAGGTCGGGTTCGGAATTTTCTGCCCTATTCGCGTGGTCATCTCCGGGGTCTCCAGCCCCTGCTGACCAATCCCGAGGGGATAAACCTGCACCTGGTTCATTCCCGGCGGGAAGTAGTACAGGCGCAGCTCGGCCAGGTTGACGACGATCCCTTCCCGCGGCACGTCCGGCAGCAGCATCCGGGAGGGAATCAGCACCTGGGTACCCGGTTTAGGCTGCACCGGGGCAATCGTATCGTTCGCTTCGAGGATCAGCATCGCTGCGGTATCGAAACGACGGGCAATCGCCTGCAGGTTGCGATCATCCTCCTGTACCGTCCAGGACTGGTTCTCACCAATCAAACGACTGTTGGCAGGGGGAAGAGGGTAATCGACGGCCCAGGCTGCATGTGACGCGCTGAGGGCGCTCAGAACGGCTATGGTGATGAGAGAAGCGCGTTTCATACTGAGATTCCTTCTTTCGCTGATAAAACGCCAGGCCTGTTATGCACAACGGGAGGTTCCCCTCCCGTCGCGCATAACAGAATGAAATCTACTGTTTAATTCTAGCTAAAATTTGCCGCCTTCGCGCGGATTGCGCGGATCATCGCTTCCAGTCCTTGCGACCGTGAAGGCGTCAAGTGCTGCGTGAGGGCCATTTTTTCAAACCACGGGCGCACATCAAAAGCGAGGATATCCTTCGCCGTCATCCGATCGTAAAGAATAAACACCACCGCGATAAGCCCTTTCACAATAGCGGCATCGCTATCGCCGCGAAGCGCAATTGCGCCGCTCTGCTCCTGCGTCATCACGATCCATACCTGGCTCTGGCAGCCCTGAATGATGTTCTGCGCGCTATGCTCTTCCGGGCTCAGCGGCGCAAGGCGCTGCCCCAGTTCGATGATATAGAGATATTTCTCTTCCCAGTTCGCGCAACGGCTAAAGTTGCGCAGCAGTTTGTCTTTATCAGGTAACGCCGCCATAGTTGCTTCCTTTAGCTTAACAATTTGTGGATCCGCTGCAGGCCCGCTACCAGCCGGTCCACCTCTTCCGTGGTATTGTACATCGCCAGCGACGCCCGGCACATGGCAGGGACGCCGTAGAACTCCATGAGCGGCATGGCGCAATGGTGCCCGGTACGTACCGCAATGCCGTAGTTATCCAGGAAGCTGCCGACATCGTAGGCATGATGCTTGCCGAGATTAAAGGCAATCACCCCGAGCCGATTTTGCGGACCATAAAGGGTTAAATCCGCCACGCTCTCCAGCGCCTGCAGCGCGTAGCGCATCAGGGTTTGTTCATATTCCGCGATCTGCGTCAGACCCAGCGCGCTGACGTAATCCAGCGCCGCCCCCAGCCCGATGATACCGCCGGTGTTCGGCGTTCCCGCCTCGAAGCGCCACGGCGCTTTTGTCCAGGTCGTGCCTTGCGTCAGGCTGACCGTGGCGATCATCGACCCGCCCCCTTCCCAAGGCGCCATATCCTGCAGGATATCCTGCTTAACGTAGAGCATGCCGATACCGGTGGGGCCGTAAAGCTTGTGCGCGGAAAACGCGTAGAAATCACAGTCCAGAGCCTGCACGTCCACCGGATGGTGCATCACCGCCTGCGCGCCGTCCACCAGCACTTTGGCGCCGTGCTGATGGGCTAAAGCCACCAGGGCGGCGACCGGGTTTTCGGTTCCCAGCACGTTAGACACCTGGGTAATAGCCAGCAGCCGGGTGCGCTCATCAAACAGGCCGGGGATGGCATCGAGCTGCAGCGTACCGTCCTGATTCAGCGGGATGACCCGCAGTTCGGCGCCCACCCTGGCGCACAGCATCTGCCACGGCACGATATTGGCGTGATGCTCCATCGCGCTGACGATGATATTGTCCCCTGCGCCGACGTTAGCATTGCCCCAGCTGTTCGCTACCAGATTAATGCCTTCCGTGGTACCGCGAACAAACACCAGCTCTTCTGCCGATCGGGCATTCAGGAACGTCGCCCCCTGCTGACGCACCTGCTCCATCCGCGCCGTGGCTTCCGCGCTAAGGGTATGAATGCCGCGGTGTACCGCCGCATAGCCGTGGCGGTAAAACTCCGCCTCAGCGTTGATCACCGCTTCCGGCTTCTGCGCGCTGGCGGCGCTATCAAGGTAGGCCAGCGGCTGACCGTTCACCTCGCGATTAAGCACGGGAAAATCCGCGCGCACGCGTTCCACAGAAAATGTCATGCTTTACCTCCCGGCAAACGCTGGCCAATACGCGCCAGTATCTGCTGCCTGAGCGCCTCATCATCGATCGCTTCCGTGAGCTCCGCGGCAAAGGCGTAAAGAATCATCTGCTGCGCCGCCTGCTGCGTAATGCCGCGCGAACGCAGATAAAACAGCTGTTCATCATCAATGCGCCCGATGGTCGCGCCGTGGCTGCACTTCACGTCATCAGCGTAGATTTCCAGCTGCGGCTTGGTATCCACTTCGGACAGGCGGCCAAGCAGCAAATTATTGTTGGTCATCTGGCCATCGGTTTTAATCGCATGCTGGGCGACGTTGATCAGTCCATTAAACACCGCGCGCCCTTTATCGTTGACGATGGTTTTGTGCAGCTGACGGCTGTTACAGTATCCGACCTTATGATCGAGCCAGGTGCGGCTGTCGCACACTTCGTTGTTAACCGGCATCGCCAGCGAGTTAATCCGCAGGTTGCTGTTTTCACCGTTCAACTGCGTGCTGGTGTGGTGGCGCAGTACCGAGGCGCCGAGCAGAAAACTGCTGCTGAAGGCGGAGGCGTCGCGTCCGAGGGCCAGATCGTTATGGGCAAAGTGGTAGCTTTGCGCACTTTCAAACGCCAGCTTGATATGCTGCAGGTGGGCGTTATCCGCCACGGACATCGTCAGCCTTGCGCCGGTAAAATGGGCGGCGTCGTTGAGGCTCAGATAGTGTTCGATAATAGTCGCCTGCGCGCCGCTCTCCAGCTCCAGATGGTGGCGATAGTGGGCGGTGTTCATTTCATCGCCCGGCAGCCCGCGCGTCATGTGCATGATCAGCAGCGGCTTTTCCGGACGCTGGTGGCGCCCGACCCGGATATGGGTGACGCTGGTCGCCAGGCTTTCGGTCAAATGCAGAAAAACTTCGGGCTGAACGGCTTCAGGCAGCGGCTGACGGTCGTTATCTACCCGCACCTCAAAGCCGCTGGCGGTCAGGTCGTCGCTCAGGCGTTCGTTAAACTGGCCGTCGACAAAAACCAGACGCCATGCGTCCACCGCCAGCCCCAGCGCGTCGCGTTGGGCCGCCGTCAGCGTCTGCGGTTCCGCAGCGACAAAAGTATGGTTCAGTAACGCATCCAGCGGCGTATATTTCCAGTTTTCATGTTTACGCGTCGGCAGCCCCAGCCGCAGAAGCTGTTGCAAATGCTGATGCGCCTGCGGGCTGCGCTGCTCGCTTTGCGCTTCAAACAGATGGTGCCACTGCTGCAGCGCGTTACTGCTGTTCGGTAAGCCAGCCATAGCCCTGCTCCTCCAGTTGTTTGACCAGAGTAAAATCGCCGGATTTAACAATCCGCCCCTGGTACAGCACGTGGACGTAATCCGGCTTGATATAGTCGAGAATGCGCTGATAGTGGGTGACGATAATAAACGAGCGCTTGCCGTCGCGCAGCGAGTTGACGCCGTCGGAAACAATCTTCAGGGCGTCGATATCCAGCCCGGAGTCCGACTCGTCCAGGATGCACAGCTCCGGTTCCAGCACCGCCATCTGCAGGATATCGTTGCGCTTTTTCTCGCCGCCGGAGAAGCCGACGTTAACCGAGCGGGTCAGCAGATCCTCCGGCATCTTCAGCAGCTTAATTTTGTCCTCCATCAGGTCCTGGAAGTCAAAACGGTCAAGCTGCTCCTGGCCGCGGTAGCTGCGCACGGCGTTCAGCGCGGTTTGCAGGAAAAACTGATTGCTGACGCCGGGAATTTCAACCGGATACTGAAAGGCCATGAAGATGCCCTCGCCAGCGCGATCTTCAGGGGAGAGTTCCAGCAGATCTTTGCCTTTAAACTCCACGCTGCCGCCGGTCACCTCATAGTCTTCACGTCCGGCAAGCGTGGCGGAGAGCGTACTTTTACCGGAACCGTTCGGGCCCATAATGGCATGCACTTCGCCGGGGCGAACGTCCAGATTCAGTCCGCGCAGGATCTCTTTGTCTTCAACGGCGACCTGCAAATTTTTTATACTTAACATCTTATTTCCTTTGTTATCAGCCGACGCTGTGTTCAAGGCTAATCGCCAGTAATTTTTGCGCTTCTACGGCAAACTCCAGCGGCAGCTCTGAGAAGACATCCTTACAGAAACCGTTAACGATCATCGAGATGGCATCATCTTCGCTGATTCCGCGCTGCAGACAGTAGAACAGCTGATCTTCGCCGATACGGGAGGTGGTCGCTTCGTGCTCAAGCTGCGCGCTGTTATTACGGCATTCTACATACGGGAAGGTATGCGCCCCGCTGTCCGGGCCAATCAGCATGGAGTCGCACTGGGTGAAGTTGCGCGCGTTGGTCGCGGTGGGCATGATTTTGACCAGGCCGCGATAGCTGTTCTGGCTGTGGCCGGCTGAAATCCCCTTCGAGATAATCGTCGAACGGGTGTTTTTGCCGATATGGATCATCTTGGTGCCGGTGTCCGCCTGCTGGTGGCCGCTGGTCAGCGCTACCGAGAAGAACTCGCCAATGGAGTTATCGCCGCGCAGAATACAGCTCGGATACTTCCAGGTGATTGCCGAGCCGGTTTCCGACTGGGTCCACGACATTTTGCTGTTCTCGCCTTCGCACAGGGCGCGCTTGGTCACGAAATTAAGGATCCCGCCGGTATTATTGTCGCCGGGGAACCAGTTTTGCACCGTGGAGTACTTCACCTCGGCATCTTTATGAATGATCACCTCCACCACCGCCGCGTGCAGCTGGTAGCTATCGCGTACCGGCGCCGAACAGCCTTCGATATAGCTCACGTAGCTGCCTTCGTCGGCGACCAGTATGGTGCGTTCGAACTGGCCGGTTTTCTCCGCGTTGATGCGGAAATAGGTCGACAGCTCCATCGGGCAGCGCACGCCTTTGGGCACATAGATAAAGGTGCCGTCGGAGGCTACCGCCGCGTTAAGGGCGGCAAAGAAGTTGTCGTTGCCCGGTACCACGGTGCCGAGGTATTTCCTGACCAGTTCGGGATGATCGTGAATCGCTTCGCCGAAGGAGCAGAAAATAATCCCCTGCTCCGCCAGCTTTTCGCGATAGGTGGTCGCCACGGAAACCGAGTCAAAAATGGCGTCGACGGCCACCTCCCGCCCTTCGCGAACCGGTACGCCGAGAAGGTTAAACGCCTCTTCGACTTCGCTGGTCAGAAACGCACTGGACCCCGTTTGCTGTAGAGCTCCGGGCTCAGAAGCGCAGGCGTCATCGCAGTTGCCGCAGGAGGGCGCTGAGTAATAGCTGTAATCCTGATAATTCAGCTTGTCGTAGTGCGCTTTCAGCCAGTGCGGCTCTTCCATTGCCTGCCAGGCCTTGAAGGCGTTCAGACGAAACTCCAGCATCCATTCTGGTTCATTGCGGCGTGCAGAAATCGCCCGAACCACCTCTTCATTTATGCCTTTCGCCAGCTCATCGGTCTGTAGCTGGGTAAAAAAGCCCTCTTTATAGTTGAGTGGCCCGCCGCTCCAGGTTTTGACATCGTCAGTTGCTTCAGTATTACGAGACATAGTTACTCCGCCTGAACGCCAAAACTTTCGCCGCAGCCGCATTCGTGCTGCGCTTTGGGGTTATGAAATTTAAAGATCTGGTTTAAACCTTCGCGGACGTAGTCGAGCTCGGTGCCATCGATAAACGGCATGGCCTGCAGCGGCGCCCACAGTTTCGCGCCATCGCGCTCAAAAAGCAGATCGTCCTGCGCCGGTTCAGCGATGAGTTCGAGAACGTAGCCAAAGCCGGCGCAGCCGCTGGTTTTAACGCCCAGGCGTAGCCCCTGCTTGTCGGGTTGTTTGCTGACCAGTTCGCGAATATGGGCGGCGGCGGCTGGGGTCATCGCCAGGCCGCGCCAGCTGAAATCTTCGGGATTAAAAGTTCCTGCATGTGAATCCATCGCTCTACCTCATAGGTTGACGCCATCAGGGCATACCCACTATGTTAGTGATAATGATTATCACTTCAACCCATCCAGAGAAGGGGTATTGTCCCCGCAGGCTCATTTCTTGCGCTTTTTATAAGCATAGACCCTGTGCTCGGCGTTTTCAGCCTGCGAATTTCTGTTTTAATATATTGAAAAATAATAAGATATTGACGTTTGGCGCACTTAATTGCAGGCAATGGCAAAGATGTATCGAAAATACCGATTTATAAAATAGGCGCGGGAAAAAGCACTTTTCATCTACTTGCTGGACATTCAATGAGTTACACGCTTCAGGCCGCAACAAGCCAGCGTGCCGGCAGCAAAATCATCTGACAGCACATTGAGATAAAGCCATAGCGACGGATCGCCTGCAACCGATAATGAAAATACCCCACTACCACTGATGATATATTTTCTGGCATATTTATCTTCAATGGATATTTCGCTGATCCTGCAACGAATATAACCAGCGTGATCTTCGGCGTTTAACTCATTGATTTAAGGATTATCATGAATAATGTCATTCTCAGCATCATCGCGAAAATTTCAGCGATGGATGCAGAAAACAAGCAGCTTGCTGCGCAGGTTGAGGCCCAGTCGCTGCTGATAAGCGCATTGATGCTTGCCATTGGCGAGGAAGGAGGGGTCGCGGAGCTGGTTGGGAATGTGACCAAAGCAATTAACTCGGTGCTTGAATCATCGGAAGATATTCTTAAATCCGACGCTGAGCTTCTGCTGACTAAATTTCAGGAGCAAATAGCGCTCACGCAATTGATTAATACCCACGAAGATAAAATTAATCAAGCCGCACTCGGCGGCGGAGAGGCGACCAAAGGCAAACGCGTGGACTAAGCGGAGCCCTGCTTCCAGCGAAGTCCTGCCGCCTGTTCGCCGCGTCGGCGTCCACCGTGGCATCGGTTGATGCCGCGCTGCGCATAACGAGGCGCGGCGGCCAATAAACAGTATTAATATTTTCTTCACGTGCGTATCCGGCGGGACGATGGCATTTACCTCCCATTGCCCCTCTGGCTCCCGCGCCGCCTGATGCGCCACCCGACCAACATGCCAAATTGAGACGCTGTTTGCCCCCTCACTAACGCGAATCCATTCATGCAACGAAACCTATTCGTTTTCATTATAAGTGCTGTCATTTCACAGAAATAAAGATTTATTCAGTGCCGGCTGGCTCCTGTAGAATGCGCTGCTAAATTTCCTTCATCTTTTCACGCAATGTCGCAACGGCGACCGATCGGGAACCTGTGTTGTACTGAACTATGGATATAGAAACAGATGTCATGTCGATGTGTATGGTCGTCCTGTTAATTATTAGCGTTTTGCTCGATTAACCCCATTTCCCCCTTAAATTTCGTAAGCCTCACCGTCGCCGGACAGGCTTTCACATTCGTGAAGAAATAAGGAGATTCATAGGATTCGCCCGCCGTGGGATTGTTTGCCAAAAGCGTTGCCTCTAAGCTTTTATCGACATACTTATGAGGTAACAAAAATGAAAAAAACTATCATTGCGCTCTTCGCCGTCGTTTCGATTACCGTCACCAGCGCGTTTGCCGCCGATGCAGAGAAAGCCGAAACGCCCTTACCGGCGGCTGAGGCGCATAATGCTGGCCATCCCCCCTTCGAGCTGACTCAGGGTTATGGCCCAATGCCTTTCCCTGTGCCGCCGAAAAAACCGGTTATTTTCTCCGCCACCGTAGCCACCGATAATCCGGTCGAAACGATCAATAAACTCACGCCGCTGATTCCAGCCAGCAAAGCTAAACATTATGAAGTGCGCGTTGAAGTCGTGCCGGTCCCCGATATGCCCGCGCTGTAAGCGCGTATCGTGGTAATAGAATGAAAGAGGGGAAATTAAACACTCGGACATTTTAGAGATATTAAAAAGGCTGCCGACAATGGCGGCAGCCTCTGCACTTTATGGCGTTGCTGGTGCGGTTAGCTTCTGATCTTACGGTAGATGAAGAGTACGACCAGCGCACCAATCACCGCGACGACAAAGCTGCCGAAATTAAAACCGTCGACCCGGCCAAAGCCGAAGAAAGTACTAATCCAACCCCCGACAACTGCACCGATGACACCGAGAATTACGGTAACGATAAACCCGCCGCCGTCTTTCCCCGGCATAATCCACTTGGCTAAAATACCGGCAATAAGCCCAAAAATGATCCATGAAATGATACCCATAGCTAACTCCGTCCTCTTGTTACCTTGTAAATTCTGGTATTAAAAATATTAGCATAAATATTAACGATGTTTGATAAATTTATATTTAACATGGATGAGCTTGTCATATCAAAGATAATGGTCTACGCGCTAAAGATGTCGCACAAATAAGCGACCAAAGAATATAAAAGGTAGAAGGCTAATAATCCCTGGTGAGCAGCAAAGTTAAGCCAGGACTTTTCTTATAAAGCGTTAACATTGGGCCTGGTTAAATCTCAATACAAATAACAGTGCAAACCGGCAGCTAGCGGATATAGCGTAGGTACGTTCAGCGGTGATGAAGGATGGCAGGTAATAAGTATTAAAGGGGAAATCTTCCCCCTTAATTGACTTAAATTACGGCTGTGGTCAACCGCGACGAACAGCAAAGACGCCCCTGCTCATCAGTAATGTCGATCTGCCACACCTGGTGACGGGAGCCGACGTGCAGCGCCCGGCACACGCCGCGAACCCTCCCGCTGCGCACCGAACGAATATGGTTGGCATTGACCTCCAGACCGACCACCTTCTGTTCGCCTTCGCTGCACAGGTAGCCCGCCACCGAACCTAACGTTTCCGCTAATACCACCGATGCGCCGCCGTGCAGCAGGCCAAACGGCTGATGGGTACGGCTGTCTACCGGCATGGTCGCGGCGATGGTCTCGTCGGTCATGGCCTCGAAGCGTATATCCAGCAGGCCGACCATGTTCCCGTCGCCCATCGCATTCAGTTGCTCCAGCGTGCTGTAACGTTTCCAAATCATCCCATAATCTCCAGTAGCGCCTGCAGCGGATGGCGTACGCCGCTGCCTTCAATACGCTTCACCTGGCTACGGCAGGAGTAGCCGGTGACCAGACAGCGGTTGCGCGGCAGGCGCTGCATCGCCTGCTGCCAGGAGAGCGCGTAGATGGCCAGCGAATTGGCGTGATTCTTCACTTCATGACCGTAGGTCCCGGCCATACCGCAGCAGCCCACGTTAACGTTTTCCAGCTTCGCGCCAAAGCGTGCGAAGATATCCGCCCACTGCCGGGTAGAAGCGGGAAGCGCCGTCACCTCAGTACAGTGACCAAACAGATACCACGACTCGCCGCCTTGATCCTGCGCTGCGGTTTCCGTCAATGCCTGCGGCAACCATTCATGCACCAGCATCACGCGAAAATCGCCGCGCTTGTCGCCCAGCACCTGGTTGTATTCATCGCGATAGCAGAGCACCAGCGCCGGATCGACACCCACCATCGGCATGCCGAGCTGGGCCACGCGGTTAAGGAAGTCGGCAGTTTTCTGCGCGGTGCGCGCGAATCGCGTCAGGAAGCCCTTAATATGCTGCGCCTTGCCGTTGGGAGAGAACGGCAGCAGCACCGGCTGGTATCCTACTTTCTCGATCAGGCGAACAAAGTCGGCAACCACCTGCGCATCGTAATAGCTGGTGAAGGGATCCTGAACCACCAGCACCCTCTTCGCCCTCTGCTCAGGACTCAGCGCTTCCAGCTGTTCCAGGGTGGTATTCGCCGAACGGTGGCCGACCATCTGCTGCTTCAACGATGGGACGGAAAGCAGCGGAAGATCAACCATACCAATATGCTTTTCTGATAGCTTGCGCATCCACGGCTGATTGATAAAGAAGTTGAAGGTCTTTGGCGCATGCGCCATCAGCGGCGCGTAGGATTCAACCGTCGCCACCAGATGGTCGCGAACCGGGCGCAAATAGCGGCTATGGTAAAGCTGCAGGAAACGCGAACGGAACTCCGGAACGTCGATTTTAATCGGACACTGGGTCGAGCAGGCTTTACAGGCCAGACAGCCGGACATCGCCTCTTTAACCTCATGGGAGAAATCGTACTCGCCTTTACGTGCGTGCCAGCTATTGCGGGTACGCTCCACCAGAGTACGCAGGCTGGCGCGTTTTTCCGGCAGATCTTTTTCCAGCTGATTGGGGTCGATGCCGCGGTCCGCCAGCAGGCGCAGCCATTCACGCACCAGCGTTGCCCGCCCTTTCGGCGAGTGAATACGGTGGTTGCTGACCTTCATCGACGGGCACATCGGGCTTTTGGCATCAAAGTTGAAGCACAGGCCATTGCCGTTACACTCCATCGCGCCGCGCCACGAGCTGCGCACGGCGATAGGGATCTGCCGATCGAATGTCCCGCGCTTGACCGCATCCACCTTCATCATCGGCGCATCAACGCCTTCCGGAGGACAGATTTTACCCGGGTTCAGACGGTTATCCGGGTCAAACGCGGCTTTAATTTTGCGCAGTTCGCCGAACAGCTCTTCGCCGAAGAATGCCGGACTGTATTCAGCGCGAAAACCCTTGCCGTGTTCCCCCCACAGCAGACCGCCGTACTTAGCGGTTAACGCGACCACGTCATCGGAGATCCGCTTCATCAGCATCTCTTGCTGCGGGTCACACATATCCAGCGCCGGCCGCACGTGCAGCACGCCGGCATCGACATGACCAAACATACCGTAGCTCAGCCCGTGGCCGTCGAGCAGCTCACGGAATTCAGCAATATAATCGGCCAGGTGTTCCGGCGGCACGCAGGTATCTTCGGCGAAAGGTATCGGTTTGGCGGCCCCTTTGGCATTCCCCAGCAGCCCAACCGCTTTTTTCCGCATCGCGTAGATGCGCTCGACGCCGTCCAGCTCGTGACAAACCTGCCAGCCGATTACGCCCGCCTCGTTGCGTGCTATCAGTTCATCCAGGCGCTGACACAGGGTCGTCACCTGGTCATCAATCAGTTCGGCGTCATCACCGGCGAACTCGACGATATTCAGCCCCAGCATCTCCTTATCCGCAACGTCGGTAATGAGCTCGCTAACCGAATGCCAGACAATATCCTCCCGCGCCAGATTGAGCACCTTCGAGTCGACCGTTTCGACCGAAAGCGCCTTCGCTTCCACCATAAACGGCGCGTTGCGCAGCGCAGAGTTAAAGGAATCGTACTTAACGTTGACCAGCCGGCGCACTTTCGGCAAACGGGTGATATCCAGCCGCGCTTCGGTAATAAACGCCAGCGTGCCTTCGGAACCGGTCAGGATTCGGGTCAGATCAAATTCGCTCATGTCGTCGTTGAACACGTGGCGCAGATCGTAACCCGTGAGGAAACGGTTAAGTTTCGGGAATTTATCGATAACCAGCTGCCGCTGCGCTTTGCAGCGTTGATATACCGTGCGATAGATACGCCCGATCGCCGACTGTTCTGCGCCCAGGGTTTCCGCCAGCGCCGCCGGGATTGGCTGAGTGTCAAGAATATCGCCGCCGATCAGCACCGAGCGCACGCCGAGTACGTGATCGGAGGTTTTACCGTAGACCAGCGACCCCTGCCCGGAGGCGTCGGTGTTGATCATCCCGCCAAGCGTGGCGCGGTTGCTGGTCGACAGTTCCGGGGCAAAAAAGTAGCCGTACGGTTTAAGAAACTGATTAAGCTGGTCCTTAATGACCCCCGCCTCCACCCGCACCCACCCTTCTTCGGGGTTGATTTCAATAATGCGGTTCATATAGCGGGACATATCGACGATGATCCCGGCGTTCAGCGCTTGGCCGTTCGTGCCGGTGCCGCCTCCGCGCGGGGTAAAGATCAGCGTTTTAAAACGCTCTTCCGCCGCCAGTCTTGCCAGCAGAGCCACGTCTGCCGTGGAACGGGGGAATAAAATCGCATCCGGCAACAGCTGATATACACTGTTATCAGTTGCCATCGTTAGCCTGTCGGCGTAGCTGGTGGCGGTATCGCCGGTAAAACCCTGTTGCTCCAGTACCTGCAAAAAATTCAGCACCAGTTGAACGACACCTGGCGCTTGAGAAATCTGTGGGATCATGACGCTCGACCCTGCCTGACTATGTTGTGTTGTAAGTGATTAATCGTTTGCGTGACGCACCCAACTTTTTATCACATTTTTTTCATATGCGCCCGCCAGAATTAAGGGCAAAATCAGGCGCGCGAACTTATTGATATTATTATCAGTACATGGAATTACGCTGCGTCAGCCTTTTGACGCGACTGCAAAGGTAAAATTTCACTATGATTAACCCCAATCAGCCCCGGGATATACCGCAAGTTCTGCTGTCGGTGCTGTTTTTGTCCCTGATTATTATTTCCTGTCTGTGGGTCGTTCAGCCATTTATTCTGTCATTTGCATGGGCCGGTACGGTGGTCATCGCGACCTGGCCGGTACTTTTGCGTCTGCAGAGCCTGCTTTTCGGCAAACGCTCTCTGGCCGTACTGGTAATGACGCTGCTGCTTTTTTTACTCTTCGTTATTCCTATTGCGCTACTGGTCAATAGTCTGGTGGACAACAGCGTGCCATTAATAAAAGTGGTGACCAGCGGCAACTTTACCCCGCCGGATCTGGCGTGGCTGAATACGGTTCCGCTGATCGGCGATAAGCTGTACACCGGCTGGCATAATTTGCTGGAGATGGGGGGCACGGCGATTATGACTAAAATTCGCCCTTATCTCGGCACCACCACCACCTGGTTTGTTGGTCAGGCGGCGCATATCGGCAAGCTGCTGGTCTACTGCGGTCTTATGCTACTGTTTAGCGCGCTGCTGTACTGGCGCGGTGAACAGGTCGCCTATGGTTTCCGCCACTTCGCTACCCGTCTGGCCGCCAAACGCGGCGACGCGGCGGTGATCCTCGCCGGTCAGGCAATTCGCGCCGTGGCGCTGGGAGTGGTCGTGACGGCCCTGGCCCAGGCGGTGCTCGGCGGTATTGGTCTCGCGGTCAGCGGCGTGCCCTACGCGGCGCTGCTCACCGTGGTGATGATTTTTACCTGTCTTGTCCAGCTGGGGCCTTTACTGGTTCTGGTGCCGTCAATTATCTGGCTCTACTGGAGCGGCGATACCACCTGGGGTACCGTACTGCTGGTGTGGAGCTGCGTAGTGGGCACCATGGACAATTTTATCCGCCCGCTATTGATTCGTATGGGCGCCGACCTGCCGATGATTCTGATCCTTTCCGGCGTTATCGGCGGTCTGGTGGCGTTCGGCATGATTGGCCTGTTTATCGGGCCGGTTCTGCTGGCGGTCTCCTGGCGACTATACGACGCGTGGGTTAACGAAGCGCCGCCGCCGCCGAAAGATCCCGATCTGGTGCTTGAGGAGCTTAGCGAGCTCAATACCCGAGCCTCGCAGGATAAATAAGTCAACGGGCGGGGAAACCCGCCTTTTGCCATTGCGCCTTGACCGCTGTCGGGCACACCGCCCTCAAATATTAAGAAACACTAATATATTCCTCACAACAGTCCGCATTCCTCTGCCCACTAACCACATTTGCTTCGCAGATTCTTTACCTTAATTTAACTATTGAGAGGAATCCGATCGACGCAAAAAGCCTCAGTGCCTAGTATTAGCTCACGGTTATAAATCAATGCCTTGATTTATAAGCATGGAAATCCCCTGAGTGAAACAACGAATTGCTGTGTGTAGTCTTTGCCCATCTCCCACGATGGGCTTTTTTTTGCCCGTACGCTGACGGCTGAAACAAAAAATCCCCGCCATTGCTGACGGGGATTGCGCATTTTGTTTAGCGAAAAACTTACTTATTCAGCTCCGCCAGGCCAAGCCAGGTTTGCACCACGGTATCCGGATTGAGGGAAAGGCTATCGATTCCCTCTTCCATCAGCCAGGCGGCAAAATCTTCATGGTCTGACGGACCCTGCCCGCAGATACCGACGTATTTACCCTGTTTCTTCGCCGCGCGGATAGCCATCGACAGCAGCGCTTTCACCGCGTCGTTACGCTCATCGAACAGCTCGGAGACCACGCCGGAGTCGCGATCCAGACCCAGCGCCAGCTGCGTCATATCGTTGGAGCCAATGGAGAAACCGTCGAAGTATTCGAGGAACTGCTCAGCCAGCAGCGCATTCGATGGGATTTCACACATCATAATCAGCTTGAGGCCGTTCTCGCCGCGCTTGAGGCCCTGGCGCGCCAGCTCTTCAACCACCGCTTTTGCCTGCGCGACGGTACGAACAAACGGCACCATGATTTCGACGTTGGTCAGGCCCATATCGTTACGCACGCGTTTCACTGCTTCACACTCCAGCGCGAAGCAGTCACGGAAGCTTTCGGAGACATAGCGGCCGGCCCCGCGGAAGCCCAGCATCGGGTTTTCTTCTTCCGGCTCATAACGCTCGCCGCCGACCAGGTTGGCGTATTCGTTAGATTTGAAGTCGGAAAGGCGCACGATGACCCGTTTCGGGAAAAATGCCGCGCCAAGCGTCGAAATACCCTCGGTCAGGCGACCGACGTAAAACTCTCTCGGCGAGTCGTAACCTTTCATCAGCTCGCGGATTTCGTTCTGCAGACCCGGTTCCTGATCGTCAAACTCCAGCAGCGCGCGCGGGTGAACGCCGATCATCCGGTTGATAATAAACTCCAGACGCGCCAGGCCCACGCCTTCGTTCGGCAGGCAGGCAAAGTCGAAAGCCCGGTCCGGGTTACCGACGTTCATCATAATTTTCAGCGGCAGATCCGGCATATCGCCGACGGTGGAACTCTTGACGCTGAAGTCGAGAATTTCGGCATAGACGTAGCCGGTATCGCCCTCGGCGCAGGAGACGGTTACATTCTGGTTTTCCTGGATGCGATCGGTGGCGTTGCCGCAGCCCACTACCGCCGGGATCCCCAGCTCACGCGCGATAATCGCCGCATGACAGGTCCGCCCGCCGCGGTTGGTGACGATCGCCGCCGCTTTTTTCATGATTGGTTCCCAGTCCGGATCGGTCATGTCGGTCACGAGAACGTCGCCGGGCTCGATACGGTTCATTTCGCTGATATCATGAATGACTTTCACCGGACCCGCGCCGATGCGGTGGCCGATCGCGCGCCCTTCCGAAATAATCTGCCCTTGCGCATGGAGGGTATAACGCTCCATCACCTGGCCGCGCGAACGGACGGTTTCCGGACGCGCCTGGACGATAAACAGCTTACCGGTATGGCCATCTTTCGCCCATTCGATATCCATCGGGCGGTTGTAGTGCTTCTCGATTTGCACCGCCTGCTGGGCCAGCTCCTGCACTTCCGCGTCGGTCAACGAGAAAACGTCGCGCTGCGCCTGCGGCACATCTTCGATACGCACCTGCTTGCCGTGCTCCTGAGTTGGAGCATAAACCATGCGGATCTTTTTCGACCCCATGGTGCGGCGAACAATCGCCGGCCGTCCCGCTTCCAGCGTCGGTTTATGGACGTAGAACTCATCGGGGTTCACTGCCCCCTGCACCACCATCTCGCCAAGCCCCCAGGCGGAGGTGATAAACACCACCTGATCGAATCCGGATTCGGTATCGATGGAGAACATTACGCCGGATGATGCCAGATCGGAGCGCACCATCCGCTGCACCCCGGCGGATAGAGCCACGCCGCGGTGATCGTAACCCTGATGCACGCGATAGGAAATGGCGCGATCGTTAAACAGCGAAGCAAACACGTGCTTCACCGCGACGAGCACGGCGTCAAAGCCCTGCACGTTAAGGAATGTCTCTTGCTGACCGGCGAAGGAGGCATCCGGCATATCTTCCGCCGTTGCGGAGGAGCGCACGGCAAAGGAGGCCTCAGCGTCATCGGCGGACAGCTGGGTATACGCGTCGCGAATCGCATTTTCCAGTTCGCTCTGGAACGGCGTATCAATGATCCACTGACGGATCTGCGCGCCCGCTTTCGCTAATGCGGAAACGTCGTCAATGTCGGTTTCATCCAGCAGTTCATAGATGCGCTGGTTCACGCCGCTTTGGTCCAAAAACTGATTAAAAGCATCAGCGGTGGTGGCAAACCCGTTCGGTACGGACACACCCATACCTGACAGATTTGTAATCATTTCACCAAGGGAGGCATTTTTGCCCCCAACCCTGTCTACATCATTCATGCCGAGTTGGTTATACCAAAGCACCAGCGGTGACGAGCCATTGTTGGACATCGAGACAATCCTTTTGTGATTTAATACCAGTGATAAATAATTCACGATCGACTACGGGATTTATCCTGACATAATTATGCCGTTGAAAAAAACGGTGAATCGTTCAAGCAAATTATTTTTTCGTTTTTAGGATTCTTTTCCGGATATAGCTAAGCCAATGATTCTTCTAAAATCTGATGAAATTTGATACAAAAGATACGCAGTTGCGAAAAATGAACCAACCTTTTCATTAAAAATAAAAATAGCGTTTCACTTTTTAAATTTGAGACAAAGCCTGGAGTGATATGCTTAAATTTAATATCTGCTTTCAGCTAATTAAACTCTTTATACCGGATGGTCAAAATGGAAAGTGCTGTAGATCGCCACGTATTTTATATTTCCGACGGTACCGCTATTACGGCGGAAGTTCTGGGTCATGCGGTCATGTCGCAATTCCCGGTAGCCACCAGCAGCGTAACCCTGCCGTTTGTCGAAAATATCAGCCGCGCGCGCGCCGTGAAGGAACAAATTGACGCCATTTTCCAGCAGACCGGTATTCGACCGCTGGTGTTCTATTCCATCGTGCTGCCGGAGATCCGCGATATCATCGTGCAAAGCGAAGGCTTTTGTCAGGATATTGTTCAGGCGCTGGTGGCCCCCCTGCAGCAGGAGCTACGCCTGGACCCGACGCCAATCGCTCACCGCACCCACGGCCTGACCCCGGGTAACCTGAACAAATACGACGCGCGTATCGCCGCTATCGACTACACCCTTGCTCATGATGACGGGATTTCGCTGCGCAACCTCGATCAGGCCCAGGTGATCCTCCTCGGCGTTTCGCGCTGTGGGAAAACGCCTACCAGCCTGTACCTGGCGATGCAGTACGGTATCCGCGCCGCCAACTACCCGTTTATCGCCGATGATATGGACAATCTGATTCTGCCGGCATCGCTTAAGCCGCTCCAGCACAAACTATTCGGCTTAACTATCAATCCGGAGCGGCTGGCGGCCATCCGCGAAGAGAGACGGGAAAACAGCCGCTATGCTTCTATGCGCCAGTGCCGGATGGAAGTCACCGAAGTTGAAGCGCTGTATCGCAAAAATAAAATCCCTTGCCTGAACAGTACCAATTACTCCGTTGAAGAGATCGCCACCAAAATCATGGATATTATGGGGCTAAGCCGCAGAATGTACTAACACACTAGTACGATATCAAAAATTTGTTTATGCTATCACCCGTGGCCTATACAGGATCATGCCCTGCTCTTGCAATAAGCAGGGATTGGTTTATCGTGATGCGCATCACTTCCCGGCATTTTCGCCGCGGAAGAAACAGATTTTTGAGACCCCAATGAATAAAACAGACGAATTGCGTACCGCGCGCATTGAAAGCCTGGTAACGCCCGCGGAAATGGCGCAACGGCACCCCGTGTCCCCCGATGTTGCCGCCCACGTTTCTGCTTCGCGCCGCCGAATCGAAAAAATTCTCAACGGTGAAGATCGCCGCCTGCTGGTAGTGATCGGTCCCTGTTCCATTCACGATACTGATGCGGCGATGGAGTATGCGCGCAGACTGCAGGGTATGCGCGAACGCTATCAGCCGCAGCTGGAAATCGTGATGCGCACCTATTTTGAGAAGCCCCGTACGGTGGTTGGCTGGAAGGGGCTGATCTCCGACCCCGACCTGAACGGCAGCTACCGGGTGAATCACGGCCTTGAACTGGCGCGTAGCCTGCTGCTGCAGGTGAACGAGCTCGGCGTCCCCACCGCTACCGAGTTTCTCGATATGGTGACCGGACAGTTTATTGCCGATTTGATTAGCTGGGGCGCTATCGGCGCGCGTACAACCGAAAGCCAAATCCATCGCGAAATGGCCTCTGCGCTCTCATGCCCGGTGGGCTTTAAAAACGGTACCGATGGTAATACCCGTATCGCCGTTGACGCCATCCGCGCTTCCCGCGCCAGCCATATGTTCCTGTCGCCGGATAAGCAGGGCCAGATGACCATCTATCAGACCAGCGGGAATCCGTACGGCCATATTATTATGCGCGGTGGTAAAAAACCGAATTACCACGCTGCCGACATCGCCGCCGCCGGAGAAGCGCTGGCAGAGTTCGACCTGCCGGAACAACTGGTGGTGGATTTTAGCCACGGTAATTGCCAGAAACAGCATCGCCGTCAGCTGGAAGTTTGCGCCGATATATGTCAGCAGATCCGCTCGGGCTCGAACGCAATCGCCGGGATCATGGCCGAAAGCTTCCTTAAGGAAGGTACGCAAAAGGTCGTTGCCGGCCAGCCGCTGACCTGGGGACAATCGATTACCGATCCCTGCTTGAGTTGGGAAGACAGCGAACGGCTGCTGGATGAATTAGCCGCCGCAACCGCCACCCGCCTCTAGTCCCCTTCCCCGTCGCGATCGCGGCGGGGAGATTTTTCTCGCCAATGTCCGGCCGGACACCTGCTAAATCTGGTAATGCGTTAAATAAAGCTTGCCGTCAAAAACAACATTATTGATAATGATTATCATTGTTGCCTTGATTTTTATTTTTAGTGCTATGACGCGTATGGATAACACTGCCACAGCAGAAAAAACAAAAGACAATGCCCCGTATCCCGTTCCGACGGACAAAGAGATAAGCAGCCGGACATTATTAGGCAGCGAAGGACGGGTAGTGATTGAACATGGCGGTCAGCGCTATCTGCTGCGTCAGACTCATTCGGGCAAGCTGATCCTGACCAAATAATGCTCCCCGCCGGTAGAGGCAGGGAGAATGGTGATTAGCTCGAGCAGCTCACTTCAAGGCGCTTTCCCCAGTCCGGAGGACGCTGGCTATACTCATCCGTGCGATCGACAAAGGGCTGAGAAAGTGCGCTATGCAGACGTTCCAGTTCACGCATATCCCCCTGCTCTGCCTGCTCAATGGCTCGTTGAGCCAGCCAGTTGCGCAGCACGATAGCCGGATTCACGCTGCGCATTTGCGCCTGCCTTTGCGCATCGTCAATCTGTTCATCGCGCAAGCGCGCGCGATAAGCGGCAAACCAGCTATCGAACCTCTCACGATCAATAAATTCGTCGCGCAGCGGCGTGGCGGCGCTCTCCTGCTCGCTAAGGCTTAGCATTCGGAAGGTCCGCGTATAGTCGCTGCCCTCGCGCTCCATCAGAGAAAACAGGCCGTCCAGCAGCTCGTTATCCCCTTTTTGCTGGGTCAATAATCCCAGCTTGTCGCGCATACGCTGGCCATATGCCGTCAGCAGCACGTGCTGGTAGTCATCCAGCGCGCCGTTCAGCGCTTCCGCGCTGATAAACGGCGAGAGCGCTTGCGCCAGGCGCTGCAGATTCCATAGTCCTACCGCTGGCTGATGATCAAAGCTATAGCGCCCCTGATAGTCGGAATGATTGCAGATAAAGCCAGGCTGAAAATCATCAAGGAAGCCGTACGGGCCGTAATCCATCGTCAGTCCGAGGATCGACATATTATCGGTATTCATCACCCCGTGGGCGAAGCCGACCGTTTGCCAGCTGGCAATCATCTCCGCGGTTCGGGTGACAACATCCCTGAACCACACAATGTATTTATCCGCTTCATTTTGCAGATGAGGCCAGTGGTGGCGAATCACATAATCCGCCAGCAGCTGCACTTTTTGCGGCTCGCGGCGATAGTAAAAGTGCTCAAAATGGCCAAAACGCACGTGGCTTTCCGCCAGGCGCATCAGCATTGCCCCTTGCTCGACGGTTTCGCGGTACACCGGCGTATCGCTGGCGACCATTGCCAGAGCGCGGGTGGTGGGAATGCCCAGCGCATGCATCGCTTCCGAGGCCAGCCCTTCGCGGATCGTTGAGCGCAGCACCGCCCGCCCGTCTCCCATGCGCGAATAGGGTGTCAGCCCGGCGCCCTTCAGGTGCCAGTCAACGCGGCGGCCATCGGCCAACTGCTGTTCGCCGAGCAGAATACCGCGCCCGTCGCCGAGCTGTCCGGCCCACGAGCCGAACTGGTGGCCGCTGTAGACCTGCGCCAGCGGCGACATCCCCGGCAGCAGCGCTTCGCCGCCCCATACGCCAGCGCCCTTGTCCAGGTTAAACAACGACTCGGGAATGCCCAGCTCTTGCGCCAGCGGCGCGTTATGCCAGACAAGGCGCGCGTTCTCCAGCGGCGTGGGGGATAATGCAGTGTAAAAATCCGGCAGTTCATCACGCCAGTGGGTAGTAAAAGACAGGGTCATGTTTCCTCCTGCCTTCAGTGTAGTGCCTTCAACAAATTATTAACACGGGGCGAGTGCGGGGTTATTGCAATAATAAGCCGCACGGGGATTTAGCACGCTTCTGCCATTGCCCGGTAGCGTACCGGGAAGAGACGCGGATCGGCTGGTCTAATTTTTTTTGGGGGGGGATAGCTGAATCGGCAAGCATGGAGCGCTATCTCTCAGCCGCTTTGCCATGATGAGCAGGGAGACAGGGGCTCCCTGCTCATTAGCTAACGTTAGATCCTGCGCGCCTGCCAGAAATTTTTATGCCAGTAGACATTATCCAGCGATGAACGCGTGACGCCCTGGCTGGTGGAAGCGTGAATAAACTGGTTATCCGTGTCGTAAATACCGACGTGCAGACCGCTCTCGCCGGATCCGGTTTTGAAGAAGACCAGATCCCCGGGCAGCAGTTCGCTCTTATCGATTTTAGTGCCGATTTCCGCCTGTTCGCGGGTTTCGCGCGGCAGCTGTAACGCAAATTTATCGCGAAACGTCATCAGCACGAACCCCGAGCAATCAACGCCGCGCGGCGACATTCCGCCGTAGCGATACGGCGCTCCCCGCCAGTTCCTTAACTGCTCATTCAGGTTGGCAACGACGGTAATCGAATCAGCCAGCCGCGGATTTGGCGGCGGTGCACGGTGACTGCTACAACCCGCGAGAAATAACGCAACGCACAAAACGAGCCAGAAACGCATCTCAGACGAATCCTCTGTTCCCTATCCGGTTATCGGAATAATTTACCTTGTTTATCAATTCGCTGGCAAGCTGACTGCGTGCTACTGTGACGCAACGAGCATAAGATGACCCGCCACCTCAACCCGCTGAAACTCCATGGCATAGGCAGCGGTTAAATTCTCCTTGCTTAACACTTCCGCGGTGCTGCCGCAGGCGATAGTTTGCCCCTGACAGATAAGCCAGGAGCTGTGGGCGTGCCGGAGAGTATGATTAAGATCGTGGCTGCTCATGACGATGGCAATGCCTGATGCGCAGAGTTCGCTAAGCAGTCGATCGAGCGCGGCCTGCTGCGCCACGTCCAGGCTGTTCATCGGTTCATCCAGCAGTAGCAGTTGACCGGACTCGTTAGCCTGACGATGAATCTGCAGTATCACCGCCGCCAGGCGCACGCGCTGCCACTCCCCACCGGAGATGTGATTCACCTGACGTCCAAGCTTATCGCCTAAGCCCAGCTTCTGCGCAATGGCCGTCAGGAGTCCGTTTTGCGCCTCGTTCTGCAGATGCAGCGACAGGTAATGCCAGACCGGCATGGCGAAAGGCGGCATCTGGTGCTGGCTTAAGTAGGCGCGATGACGCGCCAGCTCCTGCGCCGGCCAGTCATTCAGAAGACGTTCATTCAGTCTTACCTGCCCCGGGCCGGTAGAGAGCCCCGCCATACGTGCCAGCAATGTGCTTTTCCCCGCCCCGTTTGGCCCCACCAGATGAATAATCTCTCCCGGTCTGATATCGGCTGAAAACGGCGCCAGCCGTCCTGGCTCTTCGACATCCTGTAGCTGCATCAAAAACGGCATTATTTCGCTAATGCTCCTTTAATAGCGGCCACCAGCTGCGGCTCATCCGGCGTCATATCCGGAGAGAAACGACCGATAACCTGGCCGTCGCGGCCAATCAGGAATTTTTCAAAGTTCCACAGAATGTCGTCGACATACAGCGGCGCGCGGCCTTTACTAGCCATGCGTTCATAGAAACCGCTGCCTGCTGGAGCAACGGCCTGAGGCGCCGCCGCAATCAGCTTTTGATACAACGGCGCGCGATGTTCGCCGTTGACGTCAATTTTGCTGAACATCGGGAAGGTCACGCCGTAAGTTGTACTGCAGAACGTTTTAATCTCCTCTTCGCTGCCCGGCTCTTGCCCCAAAAACTGGTTGCAGGGAAAGCCCAGCACGCTGAAACCTTCGCTTTCTAAATCCTTTTGCAGCGCTTCCAGTTGCTCATACTGCGGCGTCAGGCCGCATTTTGACGCAACGTTAACGATCAACAGCACTTTGCCTGCCCACGGAGCAAGCGTTGTTTTCTCACCATCGATAGTGGTGACTTCAGTATTAAGAATATCGTGTTGCATAGCCTTCCCTCAGTGAATAAAACCGGTGACTGCTTCAGGTGATCTCTATCTACTGTAGCGGATTCAGACCCGAGCATTCTACCTGGAATCGCCCTGGAGTGTCTCTTGATGTAACAGGCCGCGCAACATGAATTCATCTCAACACCGGTACAGAGCAATTCAGTGTACAGTGGTGAATGGATGTAATAGCATTTCGTTAATTGTTAATTTGAGAGAGTTTTGTTGATGAAAAAGATGTTTAGCACCGTGTTAATTGCGGCCTCCGTCGCGCTGTTATCGGCCTGTTCGCCGGATGAAGATAATAAAGTTAAAGTCGCGATCAATACCGGGCCGGATGAGGCTATCTGGAAAGTCGTAGAACAGGTGGCTAAAGAGAAATACAATCTCGACGTCGAGGTCATCTCTTTTAATGATTACGTCCTGCCGAACGAAGCGTTAAACAATAAAGACGTTGATGCTAACGCCTTCCAGACGCTGCCTTACCTTGAAGCGCAATCAAAAGAACGCGGCTATAAGTTTGCGATTGTCGGTAAAACCTTCGTCTTCCCGATCGCCGCTTACTCGAAGAAAATCAAAAATATTAGCGAACTGCCTGACGGCGCGACGATCTCCATTTCTAACGAAACCACCACCCTGGGCCGCAGTTTGCTGTTGCTACAGGCGCAGGGCTTGATCAAGCTGAAAGACGGGACAGGCTACCTGCCGACGACGCTGGATATTATTGATAATCCTAAACAGCTGAAGATTGTGGAAGTCGACACGCCGCAGCTGACCCGTACGCTTGATGACCCGAACGTCGCCCTGTCGATTATTAATACCAATTTCTCCGCGCAGGCTGGTCTGTCCGCCGCTCGCGACGGGTTATTTATGGAGGGGCCGGACTCTCCGTACGTCAACGCCATTGTTGCGCGCGAAGATAATAAAGACAGTAAAAAAGTTCAGGAACTGAAAGAGGCCTTCCAGACGCAAGCCGTTGCCGACAAGGCAGCGGAAGTCTATAAAGGCGATGCGATTAAGGGCTGGTAATGGATCGGCCGCATACAGAGGCGGCAATAAGCCTGCCCCTGTCTGTATGGCCGCCCGTTAATGCGGGCGGCCTGATTTAAGCAATAACCAGATAAACACCGGCGCCCCCAGGGTGGCGGTCACTACGCCAATAGGCAGCTCCGCCGCAGATAGCGCCAGCCGCGCGACGATATCCGCCCCCAGCAGCGCGCTGGCGCCCGCCAGCAGACAAGCCGGAAGCAGTACGCGGTGATCGCTCAAACCACATAAACGCAGAATATGCGGGATAACCAGACCGATAAAGCCAATCGCTCCGGCCAGCGCCACGCTGACGCCCACCAGCCAACCGGTCGCGACCACCAGCACCTTTCGCCATAACCACAGCGGAAGCCCCAGTTGACGCGCTGAAACCTCCCCCAGCGCGAGCAAATTAAGCGGCTGCGATTGCAGGCATCCCCAGGCCAGTACCGGCAGCAGCGCCAGCATCAACCACAGCTGCTGCCAGTCTACGCCGCCAAATCCGCCCATCATCCAGTACATCAGTTGGCGGAGATCGAAAGAGGTAGAGAAATAGACTGCCCAGGTCATCAGCGCGCTACAAATAATACCGAGCGCCACACCCGCCAGCAGCAGACGGCTGGTAGACAGATGCCGCCGGGCAAAACGTAGCAAAATAAAGGTTATGACCAGCGCGCCCGCGATTGCACACAGCCCCAGCGCCCAACCAGGAAGCAGTCCTTTTCCCAGCAATACGGCAGCAATCAGGCCGACTCCAGCGCCGTTTGAGACCCCCAGCAGGCCGGGCTCCGCCAGCGGGTTTTCAAACAGCGCCTGCATAATCGCCCCGGAAAGCGCCAGCGCGGCGCCCACCAGCAGAACGGCCAGGGTGCGCGGCAGACGTATCTGCCAGATAAACAGCTCACCTTTGGCGCTAAACCATTCGCCGGGGCCAATCCACTGGTCGCCCGCGCACAGGCTAATGGTCGACGTAGCCAGCAGCAGCAAGGTTAATACGGCAAGCCAGCGCCGGCTGCGGCGCCGTTGAATTTGAGCAAAGGTCAGCATAGATTTCTGCATCGGGGAAAAGGATGTGATTGATTTTACGGTATTCGGCGAAGAAAAGAAAAAAGGCCGCATCGCGGCCTTTTTAGTTAGTTCAGATTATTTGTCTCTGGGTGACGCATTTTCGACGCGGCTTTTTAGCTTCTGGCCAGGTCTGAAAGTCACCACTCGCCGGGCTGTAATAGGGATATCCTCTCCCGTTTTCGGGTTACGGCCCGGGCGTTGGTTTTTATCACGCAAATCGAAGTTGCCGAACCCGGAGAGCTTTACCTGCTCCCCGTTTTCCAGAGCGCGACGGACCTCTTCGAAAAACAACTCTACCAGCTCTTTGGCATCCCGCTTGCTAAGCCCAAGCTTATCAAACAGATATTCTGACATTTCAGCTTTTGTAAGCGCCATAGGTTCAATCCCTCAATGATGCCTGGAATCGCTCTTTCAATGCCTCTACACATTTGGCGACGGTAGCGGCAATCTCCTCTTCTTCGAGTGTACGGCTGGTATCCTGGAGGATAAGGCTGATAGCGAGGCTCTTGAAACCTTCCGCTACGCCCTTGCCGCGGTACACGTCAAATAAGTTTACGCCAACTACCTGATTTACGCCAACTTTCTTACACTCGGCTAAAACATCGGCAGCGGGAACGTTTTCTGCCACAACGACGGCGATGTCGCGACGGTTCGCCGGGAAGCGAGAAACTTCACGCGCCTGAGGCACCACGCGGTCTGCAAGCTTGTTCCACTCCAGTTCAAATACCAGAGTGCGACCGTTCAGATCCAGTTTACGTTCCAGCTCGGGATGAACAACCCCAATAAAACCAATACGTTCACCTTTCAGATAAATCGCTGCCGACTGGCCCGGATGAAGCGCATTATTAGCTTCGATACGGAATTCGATGTCGGACAGCTTACCGGTCAGGTCGAGTACAGACTCAAGATCGCCTTTTATATCGTAGAAATCGACGGTCTCTTTTGCCAGGTTCCAGTGTTCTTCATAGCGGTTGCCGCAGATAACGCCAGCCAGCATCAGATCCTGACGAATACCCAGCGGAGCCTGGGTATCAGGCACAAAGCGTAAACCGCTCTCAAAGATGCGTACGCGGTTCTGCTGACGATTCTGGTTGTAGACCACCGTTGCTAACAGACCGGTCCACAAGGAGAGGCGCATCGCCGACATTTCGCTGGAGATCGGGCTCGGCAGAATCAGCGCTTCCTCGCCGGCGTGGATCCACTGCTGTACTTTCGGATCGACAAAGCTATAGGTAATCACTTCCTGGTAGCCTTTGTCATTAAGCAACGTTTTCACGCGCTTAAGCGACAGATCCGCTTCGCGGTGGGTGCCCATAATCAGGCCCGCTTGTACCGGTTCATCAGGAATATTGTTATAGCCATAGACGCGGGCAACCTCTTCGACCAGGTCTTCTTCGATCTCCATGTCGAAACGCCAGCTCGGCGCCACGGCATGCCACTCATCCTGTCCTTCGGTAACTTCACAGCCCAGACGACGCAGAATGTCGCTAACCTGCGTATCTTCAATGTGATGGCCAATCAGACGATCCAGTTTGCTGCGGCGCAGACGGATGGTCGCAGGTTTCGGCAGAGTCGCTTCATTGGTAACGTCAATAATCGGGCCCGCTTCACCGCCGCAAATATCCATCAGCAGGCGGGTAGCACGCTCCATTGCCTGATACTGCAGCGCGGAGTCCACGCCGCGCTCGTAGCGGTGCGAAGCGTCGGTATGCAGGCCATGGCGGCGGGCGCGGCCGGTAATGGATAGCGGACTAAAGAACGCGCATTCCAGCAGAACGTTTTGCGTTTCATCGTTTACGCCGGAGTGCTCGCCGCCAAAAATACCGCCCATGGCGAGGGCTTTCTGGTGGTCAGCGATAACCAGAGTATCGCTATCCAGCTTCGCCTCGGAGCCGTCGAGCAGAACCAGCGTTTCACCTTCATGCGCCATACGTACGATGATTCCGCCTTCAATGCGGTCTTTATCGAATGCGTGCATCGGTTGACCGAGCTCAAGCAGAACGTAATTGGTCACGTCAACCACGGCATCGATGGAGCGAATACCGCAGCGGCGCAGCTTCTCTTTCATCCATAGCGGCGTCGGCGCTTTGACATTGATGCCTTTTACCACACGCCCCAGATAGCGAGGACACGCTTCCGGCGCGTCAACCTGGATTGGCAGAACATCGTCGATGGTGGCGGCAACCGGAGCCATTTCCGGGACATTCAAAGGCGCCTTGTTGAGCACGGCAACATCGCGGGCCACGCCGATAATTCCCAGGCAGTCGGCACGGTTTGGCGTGACGCTGATTTCGATAGTGTTATCGTCAAGCTTCAGGTATTCACGAATATCGGTACCCAGCGGCGCGTCGGCAGGCAGTTCGATAATACCGCTGTGATCGTCGGAAATTCCCAGTTCGGAGAAGGAGCACAGCATGCCTTCCGACGGTTCGCCGCGCAGCTTTGCCGCTTTAATTTTAAAATCGCCCGGCAGAACGGCGCCGATGGTAGCAACAGCAACCTTCAGGCCCTGACGGCAGTTTGGCGCGCCGCAGACGATGTCCAGCAGACGTTCTCCGCCGACGTTAATTTTTGTGACGCGCAGTTTATCGGCATTCGGGTGCTGAGCGCACTCAACCACTTCGCCAACGACAACGCCGTTAAAGCTGCCCGCCACCGGCTCTACGCCGTCAACCTCAAGGCCGGCCATCGTTATCTGATCCGACAGCGCTTCGCTATCGATGGCCGGGTTAACCCACTCGCGTAACCACAGTTCACTGAATTTCATTGTTCTGTCCTGCCCTTATTTAAACTGTTTGAGGAAACGCAGATCGTTTTCGAAGAACGCGCGTAAGTCGGTCACGCCATAGCGCAGCATGGTCAGGCGCTCCATACCCATGCCGAAGGCAAAGCCGGAATAGATTTCCGGATCGATGCCCACGTTACGCAGCACGTTTGGATGCACCATACCGCAGCCGAGCACTTCCAGCCATTTACCGTTTTTACCCATCACGTCAACTTCTGCAGACGGCTCAGTGAACGGGAAATAGGACGGACGAAAACGAATCTGCAGGTCTTCTTCAAAGAAGTTACGCAGGAAATCGTGCAGCGTTCCCTTCAGGTTGGTGAAGCTGATGTTAGTGTCAACGATCAGACCTTCCATCTGATGGAACATCGGGGTATGCGTCTGATCGTAGTCGTTACGATACACGCGGCCGGGGGCAATAATGCGGATTGGCGGCTGCTGATTAGCCATGGTGCGGATCTGTACGCCTGATGTTTGCGTGCGCAGCAGGCGCGTGGCATCAAACCAGAAAGTGTCGTGGTCAGCGCGTGCCGGGTGGTGGCCTGGAATATTCAGCGCATCGAAGTTGTGATAATCATCTTCGATCTCCGGGCCAGTCGCGACGGTAAAACCGAGCTCACCGAAGAAACTTTCAATACGATCGATGGTACGGGTCACCGGATGCAGGCCACCGTTCTCGATACGACGCCCCGGCAGAGAGACATCAATGGTTTCCGAGGCCAGACGCGCGTTGAGCGCTGCGCTTTCGAGCGCTGACTTGCGCGCGTTAAGCGCCTGCTGGACCTGCTCTTTCGCTTCGTTGATAACCGCACCGGCTGCCGGACGCTCTTCAGCAGGCAGCTCACGCAGGGTCGTCATCTGAAGGGTCAGGAGACCTTTTTTACCCAGGTATTCCACGCGGACGTTGTCCAGCGCAGCAACATCTGATGCCTCGTTAATGGCTGCCTTCGCACTGGCAACCAGCTCTGCGAGATGTGACATGGTTTTCCTCATTATGTCGGTGCAGACACCGGTTATGGTTATTATTTTGCTCTCACTATTTCGAGCCGCAGACGGCGGGCAATCCGCCCGTTGTCAGAATGACCAGGGCCAGCCACTCGTCTGGGGCTTGAAATAGAACAAGCCAGTTCAGATACAAAAAAAGCCTCCACAGTGGGAGGCTTTTTGGCGCTGTTTTCCGTTTCTTCTTTCACGCGCTAGCCTCCTGAGTTCAGGTGCTAAAGTAAAAAAAGAAGCGGAAAATAGCAGCATTCATGCTTGCATTACCTTGTCTGGTAAAAACGTAAGAACGATATTGAAAAGCTTACGCGAATAAAAGTCAATGTATTGATAGTCTTGAAACGAAAAGAGGGAGACAAGCTCCCTCTTTCAACTGGCTTATGCCAGAGCTGCTTTCGCTTTTTCGACCAGCGCGGTGAACGCTAATTTGTCGAATACTGCGATGTCAGCCAGGATCTTACGGTCGATTTCAACAGAGGCTTTTTTCAGGCCGTTGATGAATTTGCTGTAAGAAATACCGTTCTGACGTGCTGCTGCGTTGATACGCGCAATCCACAGTTGACGGAACTGACGCTTTTTCTGACGACGGTCACGATAAGCGTACTGACCAGCTTTGATAACAGCCTGGAAGGCAACGCGGTATACGCGAGAACGCGCACCGTAGTAGCCTTTAGCTTGTTTCAAAATTTTCTTGTGACGTGCACGGGCAACTACACCACGTTTTACGCGAGCCATATGTGCTCTCCTGTATCTATTCTAATTAAAAAGTTAAAAGGGTTAACGACTTATGCGTACGGCAGGCACGCGATGACCAGGCCCAGATCGCCTTTGGAAACCATGGCTTTCGGACGCAGGTGACGTTTACGCTTGGTAGCTTTTTTGGTCAGAATGTGACGCAGGTTAGCGTGCTTGTGCTTAAAACCACCTTTACCGGTTTTTTTGAAGCGCTTAGCAGCACCGCGTACGGTCTTAATTTTTGGCATTTTAATAACTTCCACTTCGCATTGTTAATAAACGAAACATAGGCGAACAACGGCTGTGGAACCCGCAGGCTCCACAGACATTGCTACTTGAAGGCCTTACTGTTTCTTCTTAGGAGCGAGCACCATGATCATCTGGCGGCCTTCGATCTTCGTTGGGAAGGATTCGACTACTGCCAGTTCACTCAGATCGTCACGGACGCGGGTAAGCACTTCCATACCGATCTGTTGGTGGGCCATCTCACGGCCGCGAAAACGCAGCGTGATCTTGGCCTTATCGCCATCTTCCAGAAAGCGAATCAGGCTGCGGAGTTTTACCTGATAATCGCCATCGTCGGTGCCAGGACGGAACTTAATTTCCTTAACCTGGATAACTTTTTGCTTTTTCTTCTGTTCCTTAGAAGACTTGCTCTTTTCATAAAGGAACTTGCCGTAGTCCATGATACGACAAACTGGCGGTTCGGCGTTAGGGCTGATTTCAACTAAATCTACTCCAGCTTCTTCAGCTTTTTCGATTGCTTCTCTCAGACTCACAATACCCAAAGCTTCGCCTTCCAGACCAGTTAAGCGAACTTCCAGGGCGCGAATCTCGCCATTAATACGATTCGGACGTGCCGTTTGAACTCGTTTTCCGCCTTTAATACCTTATTCCTCCAGTTGTTTTAGACTGCGGCTGCGAATCTCTTGTTGCAGCTTCTCGATAACTTCATTTACGTCCAGGCTGCCCAAGTCTTTGCCACGACGGGTACGCACGGCGACTTTGCCGGCTTCTACCTCTTTGTCGCCACAGACCAACATGTAAGGGACACGACGTAAAGTGTGCTCGCGGATTTTAAAGCCTATCTTCTCATTTCTCAAGTCTGCTTTTACGCGAATGCCCGCATTTTGTAGTTTACGCGTCAATTCGTTAACGTATTCAGCCTGAGAATCAGTAATATTCATGACCACAACCTGCACCGGCGCAAGCCAGCTTGGGAAGAAGCCCGCAAACTCTTCGGTCAGGATGCCGATGAAGCGCTCCAGCGAACCAAGAATTGCGCGGTGAATCATTACCGGAACCTGTCGTTCGTTATTTTCACCCACATAAGAGGCGCTTAAACGCTGCGGCAGGGAGAAGTCCAGCTGTACAGTACCGCACTGCCATGCACGATCGAGGCAGTCATACAGGGTAAATTCAATTTTCGGACCGTAGAACGCGCCTTCACCCAGCTGATACTCAAACGGGATGTTGTTCTCTTCCAGCGCAACGGCCAGATCCGCTTCAGCACGATCCCAGGTCTCATCGCTACCGATGCGTTTTTCCGGGCGAGTCGACAGTTTGACGACGATTTTCTCGAAGCCAAAGGTGCTGTACATATCGTAGACCATACGAATACAGGCGTTCACTTCATCGCGAACCTGATCTTCAGTACAGAAGATATGGGCGTCGTCCTGAGTAAAGCCACGTACGCGCATCAGGCCATGCAGCGCGCCTGACGGTTCGTTACGATGGCAGCTACCGAATTCAGCCATACGTAACGGCAGATCGCGGTAGGATTTCAGACCCTGGTTGAAGATCTGTACGTGACCCGGGCAGTTCATCGGCTTGATGCAGTATTCACGGTTCTCAGAAGACGTGGTGAACATCGCATCTTTATAGTTGTCCCAGTGGCCGGTTTTTTCCCACAGCACACGGTCCATCATAAACGGACCTTTAACTTCCTGATACTGGTACTCTTTCAGCTTAGAACGCACAAAAGTTTCCAGTTCGCGGAAGATAGTCCAGCCATCGTTATGCCAGAATACCATACCCGGCGCCTCTTCCTGCATATGATACAGGTCGAGCTGCTTGCCGATTTTACGGTGATCGCGCTTAGCGGCTTCTTCCAGACGCTGCAGATAGGCATTTAAGGCTTTTTTATCTGCCCATGCGGTCCCGTAGATGCGCTGCAGCATTTTATTGTTGCTATCGCCGCGCCAGTAGGCGCCAGCGGTCTTCATCAGTTTGAAGTGATGACAGAAACGCATATTCGGCACATGCGGTCCACGGCACATATCGACATATTCTTCATGATGATACAAACCGGGTTTGTCATCATGAGCAATGTTTTCATCAAGAATGGAGACTTTATAGCTCTCGCCGCGCTTCACGAAGGTTTCACGCGCTTCGTGCCAGCTGACTTTCTTCTTAATGACGTCGTAGTTTTTCTCGGCGAGCTCGTGCATACGCTTTTCGAGCGCGTCGATATCTTCCTGGGTCAGGGTATGGTCCAGATCGACATCATAGTAAAAACCATTGTCGACAACCGGGCCGATCGCCATTTTGGTATTTGGCCACAGCTGTTTAATTGCGTGCCCTAAAAGGTGCGCACAGGAGTGACGAATAATCTCAAGACCATCTTCATCTTTCGCGGTGATGATAGAGAGCGTCGCGTCGTTTTCAATTAAGTCACAGGCGTCGACCAGCTCGCCGTTGACACGACCCGCAATGGTGGCTTTCGCCAGACCGGGGCCAATATCCAAAGCGACGTCCATCGGGCTCACAGCATGATCAAAATGGCGTTGGCTGCCATCAGGAAGCGTAATTACAGGCATTTCATGTCCTTATTTGCAGTGGTGCCCCACACGAAAGAGCACATACAAAACAATATAATCATAATTATCAACATGTTCCGGCTCAGTTCCCGCTTCACTCTGCGAAAATATGTGCACGCTCGTTCACCGACGCGTACCCACCTGCAGCCGCCTGTTGATAACACCGACGGTTAGTTTACACATCATTACTGCGTGATTAAAGTCACATGAGACTAAATGGTTATTGTTGATGGGAAAAAAAGGGGGGCGCGACTAACGCAGCGTAATTCTTTCGCAACAAGATGCACAACGCAGGACGGGATGACCCATAAAGGATATTTATGATTTCACATAAATAGTGAATGTTTAACCGAAAACGCGCAAAGCAAAACCGGTACAACATTACCCGGTTTGCTGCTTCACGAAATAATTAAAGGGGGATGTTAAATGGTGATGAAATATCAGGACCATTCCCCGGCAACAAGTTTATGAACATCAAAAGCATCGTTCATTGACTGCCCGGTTGATTGTGAACCCGGCGCAATGTTGGAACCCGCTTCGACATCGGTGGCTTTAGCAATGCTAACTTGCGTATGATCGTTATTACCCGGCTGCGGTGCGGGAGCGGCGGCAAATGCGCCAAAAGACAGCGTGCACAGCATCACGGCCGCGAGTGCGATTTTGCTATTTCTCATGATAGTCATTCTCTTATTTGTTTCAGGTAATAGAACGGAATCGTTATCTCCGCCTGTGTTCCACAGTATAGATCCAGATCACATTTTTGTCCGACCCAATATTTATCTTTTCGTGTCAAATTAACTGCATATTTGTCAGCAAAAAGACAATTATGAGGAAATTATGAAGGCCGGTTCTTTTTATAAAAAACAAAACAAGAGACCAAAAATAATAATGCCACTTTATGCCAAATTTAAAACAAACAGGCCGGAATATCCGGCCTGAAAATATTACATTTTATATCCGAGCGATAGCGTTGTACGACGATCGGTGTGTTCCGGTGCCGAGGATGGCGGTTCCGAGTTCCACGTCAGGTTATAGGCCACTTTGAGCGCAAAATGCGCATTGATCGCCACATTCAATGCACTTTCCGAGTTCAGCGTCGTATCTTCAGCGCCGAATACCGAAACGCCCTGGGTAAATCGGGCGTTATCGGTCATCTGCCAGGCATAAGTGCCGGAAGCGTAGCCCAGAGGCTGGGTATCGTTATCTCCATCGGTATACTCGTCGTAACGCACGCCGGGACCGAATTCGAAACGCAGGCTGTGTACCGGACCATTCATGATCTGCCGACCATAACCCGCGGTGAACACATCACGCTGCTGATAGCCATTGTAACGATCGGTCAGCCAGCTGGCCTGGCCAAAGATATAGTTCTGATCGGTCAGGTTATACCGGCTACGTCCACCCAACGCGTACTTTTCCGAAGAGCGCTGATCGTTTGACGATGTATTGCTGGCATTTCCCCACAGCGACCATGCGGTCGTATTGCCATACCAGGTCAACGTGGAGTCTGCGGTCATTGAGGAACTTTTCGTATTGCCGGACTGCGCCAGATAGCCGGCGTTAACAGTTCCTTCGAAAGGTTTTTTGGCAGAAGAAGGGTCATCCATGACAGTAAAAACGGAATCATCGGCCATTGCGTATGCAGACGCAAAGAGCCCCCCCGCCAGCATTGCCGCTGCGGGTACTGTCTTCAAAAGCTTCATTTAATTTTAAGTCCGTACAACCTATAAGGAGACCAGGAGGGTCCCGGAAACTTTCGCGAGGATCGCAGATTGCCGCTCCAGGAAAGGGAGTAAATTATAAAAAAGCACGATTAACTTAGCAATCAATTACTCTTTCGTTTTTTGTATAAGACCCTTCTTAAAACAATTTTTATTTCATAAAGATAAAAGCCAGGCCCGGCGAAAATCACTTGCGGCTTTCCCTCACCTCCTTTAAGTGCCATGCTTAAAATCAGAGCAGCTAAATTCGTATTATGGAGGAAACCGGATGACCAAAATCTATACGCTCACGTTAGCCCCCTCGCTCGACAGCGCCACGCAAACCCCGCAAATTTACCCGGAAGGCAAGCTACGCTGTAGCGCCCCCGTATTTGAACCCGGAGGCGGCGGTATTAACGTGGCGCGAGCCATCACGTTTCTTGGCGGCAGCGCCACCGCTATCTTTCCCGTCGGCGGCGCAACGGGTGAACATCTGACCGCGCTGCTGACGGATGAGCATGTTCCCGTCGATACGGTAGAAACCCATGACTGGACGCGACAGAATCTTCACGTTCACGTGAATGCCAGCGGCGAACAGTATCGTTTCGTGATGCCGGGCGCGGCGTTAACCACAGAAGAGCTTCATCTTCTGGAGCAAAAAGTTCTCGCCATTGCTCCAGGCTCGTTGCTGGTGATTAGCGGAAGCCTGCCGCCGGGCATCAGCGTCGAAAACCTGACGCAGCTGGTCAAAAACGCTCAGCAGCATGGCCTGCGCTGTATTGTTGATAGTTCCGGCGACGCGCTTGCCGCCGCGCTTGATGTCGGCAATATCGAGCTGGTTAAGCCGAACCAGAAAGAGCTCAGCGCGCTGGTACAGCGGGACCTGAGCCAACCGGATGATGTGCGTCTTGCCGCGCAGGAGCTTATTCGGTCAGGCAAAGTCCAGCGCGTTGTCGTCTCTTTGGGTGCACAGGGGGCGCTGGGTGTTGATATGAATGGAAGTGTCCAGGTCGTACCGCCGCCGATGAAAAGCCAGAGCACCGTCGGCGCCGGCGATAGCATGGTCGGCGCCATGACCTTAAGGCTGGCGGAAAATGCCTCACTTGAAGATATGGTTCGCTTTGGGGTGGCGGCGGGTAGCGCGGCAACGATAAATCAGGGCACCCGCCTTTGCTCGCTGGAAAATACGCAAAAAATCTACGACTACCTGCGCGGTTGATTACGCCTCACTCCCTCTGTCTTTACAGGGGGAGTCGCCAAATCAACAGGATGGTCTATGCTAAAAAAGCCATGGATAACAATGGGGTGAAAAATGAGTAGCGAAATTACTGCCTGGGTGGTCACGGTTCGTTTTCACGAAGAGACGTTAACGGAAATTAATGAGCTTAGTAATCACCTGACTCGCGCCGGATTTACCCTGGTTTTAAACGATGATGAAGGCAACCCCCACGAGCTGGGAACCAACGTTTTTGGTCTGCTTTCCATGCAGAATGCCGAAGAGGTCAAAGCCTTGAGCGCGGGTTTAGCCGAAACTGCGCTGGGAAGAACCGTCGACGTTACCGTTGCCACATTCAGCGAGTGGTTAAAAGCTCAATAAGTGCGATTGACGCGACAGAAAACGTTCAGTTGTGCGTCAGTTCGAATTTTGCGCCTGGGTTATGCGCTAACCTTATGAAAAGTTGGCAAACATGGGGAGAGACGGCATGTGGCAAGCGATCGGCAAATTATTAAGCGATTTGCATACCGAAGCAGCTGAAATCGAACTGCGCAACGAACTACCCGGCGGCGAGATCCACGCGGCCTGGCATTTACGCTTCGGCGGCCGGGATTACTTCGTAAAGTGCGACGAACGTGAGCTTTTACCCATCTTCACGGCCGAGGCAGACCAGCTTGAGCTACTGTCACGCAGCAAAACCGTGAACGTACCGCAGGTTTTTGCCGTAGGCAGCGACCGGGATTACAGCTTTCTGGTGATGGAATACCTCCCTCCTCGCCCGCTGGATGCGCACAGCGCTTTCCTGTTAGGCCAGCAAATCGCCCATTTACACCAATGGAGCGACCAACCGCAGTTTGGTCTGGATTTTGACAACGATCTTTCCACAACGCCTCAGCCGAACGCCTGGCAACGTCGCTGGTCTACGTTCTTCGCCGAACAACGCATAGGCTGGCAGCTGGAGCTGGCCGCCGAGAAAGGTCTGCATTTTGGCGATATCGATAGTCTTGTCGATACCGTCCAGCAGCGGTTGAGCAATCATCAACCGCAGCCGTCGCTGCTTCACGGCGATTTATGGTCCGGTAACTGCGCACTCGGGCCTGACGGGCCATACATTTTCGACCCGGCCTGCTACTGGGGCGATCGCGAGTGCGATCTGGCGATGCTGCCGCTGCATCCGGAACAGCCGCCGCAAATCTACGATGGCTATCAATCCGTTTCGCCGCTGCCGTCCGGTTTTCTCGAGCGGCAGCCAATTTACCAGCTCTATACGCTGCTGAATCGGGCTATCCTGTTTGGCGGCCAGCACCTGGTGACGGCGCAAAAAGCGCTTGATGACGTCTTAATGGAAAAGGCCCCGTAAGGGGCCTTGTTTCTGCGGGTTAGTTAATTTGAACGCCTTTCATGCGGAACTGAATAGTCATGGTAATACCGGTCCCCGGTTTACCCGGCTCATAGCGCCATTTGCGTAAGGCGCTTTTCACTTCACGTTCAAACATATTGGCTGGCTGGGCCGAAAGGATCTGCACGTTATCCACGCGCCCATCCGCTGTCACGTCAAACTTAACCCGTACGCTTCCTTCAATCCGCAGCGCCTGGGCACGTGCCGGATAGGTCGGCTCTCCGCGGCTTAACGCCCGCGGTCCCGAAGGCGCCGTGACGGTTGGTTTAGCGGTAGCGGTTGAAGTGCTCGGCGCGGTACGCGCTGGCGCCGTATTTGCATTTTCAAACGGCGAGGCCGGGCGCGTCTCCGCCGGTTTTACATCCCGCTTCGGTTGCTCAACTTTTTTTTCCGGCTTTGGTTTAGGCTTTGGCTTCGGTTTAGGCTTCGGTTTATGGATAACCACCGGCGCCTCTTTTGGCGGTTCCGGAAGCGCTTCCGGCTCTGGCTCGGGTTCCGGTTCAACAACGGGTTCTACGACCGGCTGCGCCGCCTGAGGCGGTTCCAGATCTGCCGGGGCTACCATAGTGATCTCAATGGGTTGCGATGGCGAAGGCCGTTCAATAACCTGATGTACCGAAGTATAGAGCAACGCCGCGACAACACCGCCGTGGATAACCACGGACAGTAGCGTAGGCCACGGAAAGCGGCGAGGTAAATCAAAGGTCATTGCGCTCATAGTCGTTTCTGTTGAAAAATGATGTCCCGATTTTAAATGCAAATAGCAATCATATTCAACTAGGGTTGTTGGCTTGTATCAAAATTTGCCCTGTTTTCTGACAAAAAGCCTCCGGAGCATGGCATTCTGAGGATCGTCAGCATCTTTGCATTGCAGTCAACGACGGTTTCACTTAACGTGATTCGCCAATTTATTGATAAGGAGCCATGCCGTGCTTTACGTTATCTACGCTGAAGATATCGCCGACTCTCTGGAAAAACGGACGTCGGTACGTCCCGCCCACCTGGCGCGTTTGCAATTATTACATGATGAAGGTCGTTTACTGACCGCAGGCCCATTGCCTGCCGTAGACAGTAATGAACCCGGCGCGGCGGGCTTTACCGGCTCAACGGTCATTGCGGAATTTGAATCACTGGAAGCGGCGCAATCATGGGCCAATGACGATCCCTATATTGCCGCAGGGGTTTATCAGAAAGTGTCGGTCAAACCGTATAAGAAAGTCTTTTAGAATCTAAAATTTTTAAGCAATAAGAGTGCGTTAAAAGTTTTATCTATGGCGATCGTTCATGAGAGGACGCTTCCGTGTCCGCGAGTACGCAATGGTCGCCATCCTTATTTCCCTTCACCTTCTCGATTCCAGCAGTCGCTGTAAGCAACGTCATGATGATAACCGTTGCCGGCGGCGCATCAGCACCGCCGACTTGCTGTTGTTGATTAGCTATTGGAGTGCAGCGTGCCTTTGAGACCATGTGGTTCCGAGCGAAGATACTGTGGCGGAACGCTCACATGGGCTCCCAGAGCGGCAGCTGCCTGCCAGGGCCAGTGCGGATTGTAGAGCGCCGCGCGGGCAATGGCGATGAGATCGGCGTCGCCATGGCTTAACGCATCTTCCGCCTGCTGGGGTTCCGTCACTAAGCCCACCCCAATCACCGGGATATTCACCCTCTCCCGGATTTCACGGGCGAACGGCAGCTGATAGCCCGGGCCAACCTGAATCGCCTGATGAGGCGACAATCCACCGCTGGAAACATGAATATAGTCGCAGCCGAGAGCCTCAAGCTTCTGGCTGAAGAGAATTGATTGTGCATTATCCCAGCCGCCATCAACCCAATCGGTCGCAGAAAGTCGCACTCCCACCGCGATGTCCTGACCGACAGCCTCGCGAATGGCCTGAAAGACTTCGAGCGGGAAACGCAAGCGGTTCTCCAGAGACCCGCCATACTCGTCGGTGCGCTGGTTACTGAGCGGAGAAAGGAACTGATGAAGCAGGTAACCATGAGCAGCATGCATTTCAATCAACTCGATACCCATCCGCTCAGCGCGTTTGGCGCTGTCTGCGAATGCCTGCTTGATGCGTTTCATCTGGTCCTGAGTAAGCTCAACCGGAGGACGATCGCCTTCGCCATAGGCCAGCGCTGATGGCGCAACCGCGTCCCATCCGCCAGCATCATGTGCCAGCTGTTGTCCCCCCAGCCAGGGGGCTGCGGAAGATGCTTTTCTCCCGGCATGGCCCAGTTGGATGCCGATGGGGATTGAAGAGTACTGGCGTATATCTTTCAGTACGGCGTGTAATGCGGCTTCCGTTTCGTCATTCCATAAGCCCATATCAGCCGGGGTGATTCGCCCTGCTGGCTCGACAGCGCTGGCTTCGATAATCAGTAAACCTGCGCCGGAAAAAGCCAGTTGTCCAAGATGGATACGATGCCATGCCGTCGCCTTGCCATTGTCGGCGGAATACTGACACATTGGAGCAATGACAATGCGATTCTCAAGTTCCAGCTTACCGATTCGCACCGGACTAAAAAGTTGACTCATAGATACCTCTCAATAATAGAAGCCTTACGGACATTATAAGTAGCATGTGTGATGCATGGTACTTCCCGTTTTTTGCGTTTATACGCGTTGAGCCAGCCTTATGAGCCGGGAAAAGGTGTTGTGGCGATGAGCCTTCCTGCCAGCATTCGGCTAATGCAAACAATAACCCAGGATCCGGTGCGAAAAAGGGTTTCTCTGGCTAAAGAAAGAGGGTGTCAATATAAGAGTATGCTCACAACGAAACGCGGATAAAACAGAGGCACCGCGAACGGTGCCTTTTGTTTCGACTCTCAAAACTCAGAGAAGGTGAACAGCAGAGAGTGACGTTGCCGTTTAACCAGCTCCTTTCTGATGGAGAGGATGCGCATATTGCGACGCGATTGGCCTTCCAGCCAGCGTGCTTTACGGCGACTCACCTGTCTAAGCATGCGCCAGCGCCCTACTTCCGTTCTACTACGCTTCATTGCAACTACTCTACGAGTGAAAACAGCCTGCATTATAGACCGATGAATCGGGCTAACCAACGCTTTCGCTGCGTTTTTATTTGCCAGATGGATGCTGATGCGTAAACTCATGTCATCAAGTCATTCAAAAGGATTTTTCATCTATGACAACCTTTTACACGGTGGTGAACTGGCTGGTTATACTCGGTTACTGGCTACTTATCGCCGGTGTAACATTACGGATATTAATGAAAAGACGCGCGGTACCGTCAGCGATGGCGTGGCTGCTGATCATTTATATCCTTCCGCTGGTAGGGATTATCGCCTATCTCTCATTTGGCGAACTGCACCTGGGTAAACGTCGCGCCGAGCGCGCGCGGGCCATGTGGCCATCGACGGCTAAGTGGTTGAAGGATCTTAAGGCCTGCAAGCATATCTTTGCCGAAGATAATAGCCCGGTCGCGGAATCCTTGTTCAAGCTCTGCGAACGTCGTCAGGGAATTGGTGGCGTTAAAGGCAACCAGCTACAGCTGCTTACCGAATCCGATGACGTCATGCAGGCGCTGATTCGCGATATTCAGCTCGCTCGTCATAATATCGAGATGGTGTTCTATATCTGGCAGCCCGGCGGCATGGCCGATAAAGTCGCAGAGTCATTAATGGCGGCGGCGCGGCGCGGCGTGCACTGCCGGCTGATGCTGGACTCCGCGGGGAGCGTGGCTTTCTTCCGCAGCCCCTGGGCCGCCATGATGCGTAATGCCGGCATTGAAGTCGTCGAAGCGCTGAAGGTAAACCTGATGCGCGTCTTCCTGCGCCGCATGGACCTGCGTCAGCACCGCAAAATGGTCATGATCGATAACTATATTGCCTATACCGGCAGTATGAATCTGGTCGATCCGCGTTTCTTTAAGCAGGACTCCGGCGTAGGCCAGTGGATCGATCTGATGGCGCGAATGGAAGGTCCGGTCGCGACAGCCATGGGCATTGTCTACTCCTGCGACTGGGAGATTGAAACCGGAAAACGTATTTTGCCCCCGCCGCCGGACGCGAACATTATGCCGTTTGAAGAGGCCAGCGGGCATACGATTCACACCATTGCCTCGGGCCCGGGATTCCCGGAAGACCTGATCCATCAGGCTCTGCTGACTGCCGCCTATGCAGCCAAAGAGCATTTGATCATGACGACACCTTATTTTGTGCCCAGCGACGATCTACTGCACGCCATCTGCACTGCCGCCCAGCGCGGCGTTGACGTCAGCATTATTTTGCCGCGCAAGAACGACTCGCTGCTGGTCGGCTGGGCTAGCCGCGCTTTCTTTACCGAGCTGCTGGCTGCCGGGGTGAAAATCTATCAGTTTGAAGGCGGTCTGCTGCATACCAAGAGCGTGCTGGTTGATGGCGAACTTAGCCTCGTGGGTACCGTTAACCTCGATATGCGCAGCCTGTGGCTTAACTTCGAGATCACGCTGGTGATTGACGATGCCGGTTTCGGCAGCGATCTGGCCGCGGTGCAGGATGATTATATTTCCCGCTCGCGCCTGCTGGACGCCAGGCTGTGGTTAAAACGTCCGCTGTGGCAACGGATCGCCGAGCGACTGTTTTACTTCTTCAGTCCGTTGCTGTAAAACGTGCCAATCAGATGTTTAATGGGTAGCAATCATGGATATGGATTTAAACAACCGCCTGACCGAAGACGAAACGCTTGAACAGGCCTACGACATTTTCCTTGAACTGGCCGTCGATAACCTCGACCCGGCGGATGTCATTCTGTTCAACCTGCAGTTTGAAGAGCGCGGCGGCGCCGAGCTGTTTGACCCGGCACCGGACTGGGAAGAGCACGTGGATTTCGACCTCAATCCTGACTTCTTCGCTGAAGTGGTGATTGGCCTGGCCGATGAAGATGGCGGCGAAATTAACGATATTTTTGCACGCGTGCTGCTTTGCCGCGAGAAAGACCACAAGCTCTGCCATATCCTGTGGCGCGAATAAGCTCTTTCTTAAGCAAATAGCTAATAAAAGAAGAAGCCTGCCTGAGTGAATCAGCGCAGGCTTTTTTATTTATTCCGGCAGTTCACTGCCGCAAGCATTGCAGTAGCGAGCACCTTTTTCATGAGCGTGATGCTGACAGTGCGGACACTGGCGCTGCGTGCGGCGATTCTGAAAGGCGGCGGTCATATGGCTGGTAATTAAGCCGGTAGGGATCGCAATAATCGAGTAGCCAATTAAGATAAGTATGGATGCCAAAATGCGCCCCAGCGGCGTATGCGGCGTAATATCGCCATACCCTACCGTAGTTATCGTCACTATCGCCCAGTAAACCGACGCATTTAGCGTAGTAAAACCGTATCGCGGCCCCTCAACCAGATACATCAGGGAGCCAAAGATCACCATCACAATGGCAATAAAAGAATAGAACAGGATCAGCTGGTGGCGTGCGCTGACGATAGCGGACCAGAAAATATTCAGCGACGGCATAAAGCGCAGTAGCTTAAGGATGCGCAATGCCCGGATGGCGCGCATCGCCCGCCAGGCAAACACGTACTCAATACTGATCTCGGGCCATAGCCACATAACATAAAGCGGTAAAATGGTGGCCAGGTCAATAATTCCCCAGAAGCTGAAAATATACTTTAGCGGATTCGGCCAGCTGATAATGCGCAGAAAATACTCAAAAGTAAAAACCGCCGTGACGATAAGTTCGAGCCAGACGAAAATATGCCATTCGTCTAATGTCAGATGATATTGCGTACCGAGCCCGGACTCGATAAATATCACCAGCACGCTGAGCAGGGCAAATATGCCGCAAAGTCCCTCAAAATGACGACCGGAACGGCGATTTTGATCGAAGAGTAAATGATACAGCCGCAGACGAGCGGCATGAATATGAAAAGCCACGTAAACCTCGCTAATAAAAGGGCTGACTTACGTCAGCCCCAGAGATTATAACGGGTCTACCTTCAGGCAGGAAACCGCATGGCGGAAACTGCCCTCCAGCACCGGTCGCGTTTTTGCGCACTCCGGCCCGGCGATGGGACACCTGGTACGGAATACGCATCCCGACGGCGGATTAATCGGCGATGGCAGCTCCCCTTCCAGCAGCTGGATCGTTTTATTCTTTTCCTTATCGGGGTCCGGCACCGGCACCGCCGACATCAACGCTTTGGTATAGGGGTGCAGCGGATTATGGTACACCTCATCGTAGGTGCCCAGCTCCACGGCATGACCAAGATACATCACCAGCACGCGGTCGGAAATATGCTTTACGACCGCCAAATCGTGGGCGATGAAAATCAGCGACAGCCCCATTTCCCGCTGCAGCTGCTGCAGCAGGTTAACCACCTGTGCCTGAATCGACACGTCCAGCGCGGAGACCGGCTCATCGCAGATAATGAGCTTCGGTTCAAGAATTAGCGCGCGCGCAATACCGATACGCTGACACTGGCCGCCGGAGAATTCATGCGGATAGCGGTTAATCAGGTTCGGCAGCAGGCCCACTTTCATCATCATCGCCTTCACGCGGTCGCGAACTTCCTGTCGCGGCATTTTGGGATGATAGGTGCGCAGCGGCTCGGCAATAATTTCCCCGATCGTCATGCGCGGATTGAGCGACGCCAGCGGATCCTGAAAGATCATCTGAATATCGCTACGCACGTCGCGCCACTCTTCGGCCTTCATGCCCAGTAAATCTTTGCCCAACCAGGCGACTTTACCGTCGGTGGCTTTCACCAGACCAATGATCGCGCGCGCGAACGTCGACTTTCCGCAGCCTGACTCCCCGACCACGCCCAGGGTTTCCCCTTCATACAGACGCAGCGTCACGCCATCTACCGCTTTCAGCGTTTTTGACGGCTGCCAGAACCACTGTTTACCGTCTTTAATATCAAAGTGCACCTTCAAATCGGCGATTTCGAGCAGGACTTTTCTTTGTTCCGTTACGGCGTTCATAGCAAATCCCCCACCGGTTGAAAGCAGGCGCGCAGGCGGCCAGGTGCAAACTCCTCCAGAGGCGGAGCGCTATTGCAAATCTCCATCGCATGCGGGCAACGCGGCTGGAATGGACAGCCCTTGGGCAGACGCAGCAGGTTCGGCGGGTTACCGGGAATCGTCAGCAGGGCATCGCCTTCCGCATCCAGCCTCGGTACTGCATTGAGCAGTCCGATGGAATACGGATGCGAGGGTTGGTAAAAGACGTCGCGCGCCTCGCCATACTCCATGGTACGCCCGGCATACATCACCAGCACCTTGTCGCAGATGCCGGCGACAACGCCCAGGTCGTGGGTAATCATGATGATTGCGGTATTAAATTCGCGCTTAAGCTCATTGAGAAGCGTCATGATTTGCGCCTGTACGGTCACGTCCAGCGCCGTGGTCGGTTCATCGGCGATCAGCAGCTTGGGCCGGCACAGCAGCGCCATCGCAATCATCACGCGCTGGCGCATCCCGCCGGAAAACTCGTGTGGGTACATTTTCATCCGCTTGCGCGCTTCCGGCATTTTGACCGCATCCAGCATTTTCACCGACTCTTCAAACGCTTCGGCTTTACTCAGCGCTTTGTGCAGCATCAGAACTTCCATCAGCTGCTCGCCTACCCGCATATAGGGATTGAGCGAGGTCATCGGGTCCTGAAAAATCATGGAGATCTGCTCGGCGCGCAGCTTATTCAGTTCGCGCTCCGGGAGGTTAAGGATCTCCTTACCGTTAAAGGTCGCTGAACCCCCGATGCGACCGTTTGCCGCCAGCAGGCCCATCAGCGCAAAAGCGGTCTGCGACTTACCGGAACCGGACTCGCCCACGATGCCTAAGGTTTCCCCGGCCCGCAGATTGAAATTGAGATCGTTGACCGCGGTCACATCGCCATCGGGGGTACCAAAGGTGACGCGGAGATCTTTCACATCCAGAAGCAATCCGGATTGTTGGGCAGTCTGCGGCGTTTTCGCCGTTTCAATCGTACTCATGACGGCGCTCCTTAGCGGTCTTTCGGGTCGAGGGCATCACGCAGGCCATCGCCGATAAAGTTAAAACAAAACAGCGTAACTACCAGGAAACCGGCAGGAAACAGTAGCAGCCACGGCGACACTTCCATCGAGTTGGCGCCATCGCTGAGCAGCGCGCCCCAGCTGCTTAACGGCTCCTGGGTCCCCAGACCGAGGAAGCTTAAGAAGGATTCAAACAGAATCATGCTTGGGACCAGCAGTGAGGCATACACCACAACCACTCCAAGCACGTTAGGCACGATATGGCGGATAACGATATTGCGCGTTGAAACGCCGCCGACCTGCGCAGCCTCAATGAATTCTTTCCGCTTCAGGCTCAAGGTCTGACCGCGAACGATACGCGCCATATCCAGCCAGGAGACCATGCCTATAGCCACGAAAATCAGCAGGATATTCTGGCCAAAGAAGGTCACCAGCAGAATGACGAAGAACATAAACGGGAAGGAGTTGAGGATTTCCAGCAGGCGCATCATCACCGAATCCACTTTGCCGCCCAGATAGCCAGAAAGCGAACCGTAAAGCGTTCCCAGAATCACCGCCACCAGCGCAGCAGCAACGCCGACCATCAATGAGATACGCCCGCCGATAGCCACGCGCACCAGCAGATCGCGGCCGGAAGAGTCGGTACCAAAGTAGTGGCCGGACTCCATATCGGGCGCGCTGGACATCATGCCCCAGTCAGTATCGTAATAGGAGAACTGCGTTACCATCGGCGCGATGGTAACGAACAGCGCAATAATCACCAGCACAATCAGGCTGGCAACCGCGGCGCGGTTATGCATAAAGCGGCGGCGGGCATCCTGCCAGAGGCTACGCCCCTCGACTTCCAGTTTTTCACTGAAGTTTTCCAGCGCCTCGTTGTTTTTCTTACTTAACATCATGGCGAACCCCAGCGTCAGTAACGAATTTTCGGATCGATAACGGCATACAGCACGTCAACAATCGCGTTAAACAGAATGGTCAATGCGCCCACCAGAATGGTCAGGCTGAGCACCAGCGAGTAATCGCGGTTCAGCGCGCCGTTGACGAACAGCTGACCGATTCCCGGCAGACCATAAATCGTTTCGATAACCATTGAGCCGGTGATAATACCGACGAAGGCGGGCCCCATATAGGAAAGTACCGGCAGCAGCGCAGGCTTTAAGGCATGGCGCAGAATAATACGGCGCATCGGCAAGCCTTTTGCCCTGGCGGTGCGGATGAAGTTAGAGTGCAAAACCTCGATCATCGAACCGCGGGTAATACGCGCGATACTGGCGATATAGGCTAATGACAGAGCGACCATCGGCAAAATCATATATTGCAGCGCCCCGCCGTTCCATCCCCCGCCCGGCAACCAGTGCAGCGTAATGGCGAATATCATGACCAGCAGTGGCGCCACCACGAAACTCGGTATCACGACCCCGGTCATTGCTATCCCCATCACGGCAAAATCCCATTTCGTATTTTGCTTCAATGCTGCAATAACCCCGGCCGTCACGCCGAGCACCACCGCCAGAAAAAACGCGGCGAAGCCTAATTTGGCTGACACCGGGAAGCTGGAGGCCACCAGATCGTTGACTGAATAATCTTTATATTTAAAAGAAGGACCGAAATCACCGTGCGCCAGCTGCTTCAGGTAGTTGAAGTACTGGGTCATGATGGGGTCGTTTAAATGGTATTTTGCTTCAATATTCGCCATGACTTCCGGCGGCAGCGTGCGTTCACCGGTAAAAGGGCTTCCCGGCGCAAGACGCATCATGAAGAAAGAGATAGTAATAAGAATAAATAGCGTCGGAATCGCTTCCAGACAGCGACGTAAGATAAATTTTAACATTGCCCGTACCTTCTGGCGTGTGCCTTCAATAGTGCGATGAAATAAGACACCGTGAGGCAGGCAATAATGCCGCCTCACGTATTGCCATTAGTGCTTCACAATGTACATATTTCTTGTGTAAGTATTATCCAGCGGATCTTTACCGGTATACCCACCTACCCACGGCTTAACCAAACGGGCGTTAACATAATAGAAGACCGGTACAATGACGGAGTCTTTATCCAGCTGCTGCTCAGATTGTGCATAGAGATCCGCGCGCTTTGCTTCATCGCTGGTTTTCAGCGCTTCGGCAATAATCTTGTCGAAAGCCGGGCTCTTATAATGCGAAGTGTTGTTTGAGCTGTCGCTCAGCATGGTATTCAGGAAGGAAGTGGGTTCGTTGTAGTCTGCGCACCAGCCGGCGCGTGCGACATCGAAGGTACCCTGATGGCGATTATCGAGGAAGGTTTTCCATTCCTGATTTTCCAGCTTCACGTTGACACCCAGATTTTTCTTCCAGATCGAAGCCACGGCGATAGCCAGTTTTTTGTGCAGATCGGAAGTGTTATAGAGAAGATTGAAAGTCAGCGGCTTGTCAGCAGAATAGCCGGCTTCGGTCAGCAGTTTTTTCGCTTCTTCATTACGTTTTTCCTGTGACCACTTGAACCACTCAGGTTCGATGAGCTTCATGCCATCGGTATACGGCGGCGTATAGCTATAGGCTGGCAGGTCGCCCTGGTTTTTCACTTTATTGACAATAATATCGCGGTCCAGCGCCATCTTCAGCGCGGTACGCACGCGAACATCGGTAAACGGCGCTTTCTGGTTATTGATTTCGTAGTAATAAGTACACAGATACGGATCGACGTGAACTTCTTGCGGGATCTCTTTTTTCAGTTTCTGGAACAGTTCGATCGGCATATTGTTATAGGTCATATCGATTTCGCCGCTGCGGTAGCGGTTGACGTCGGTGACTTCAGAAGCGATCGGCAAAAAGGTAACCTGATTAATAACGGTTTTGCCGTTATCCCAGTAGTTAGCATTACGTTCCAGTACAATACGTTCGTTCACTACCCAGTCTTTTAATTTATACGCGCCGTTGCTGACGATATTGGCCGGCTGGGTCCATTTGTCACCAAATTTCTCAATAGCGGCTTTAGGAACTGGAGAAACGGATGGGTGCACGAGAAGTTTGTAGAAATAAGGTACCGGTTCGCTAAGGGTCACTTCGAAGGTATGATCGTCCAGCGCTTTGACGCCCAGATCGGTTGCTGGCTTTTTCCCGGCGATGATGTCGTCAACGTTGGCCAGGTGACCGTACTGTAAATAACTTGCATAAGGCGAGGCTGTTTTCGGATCCGCCAGACGCTGCCAGCTATAAACAAAATCTTGCGCGGTAACCGGCGAACCGTCGGACCACTTAGCATCTTTACGCAGATGGAAGGTCCAGACTTTAAAATCTTTGTTGTCCCATTTTTCCGCCACACCCGCCACCGGATGGCCATCAAGGTCGCTTACCAACAGCCCTTCAAACAAATCGCGGCTAATATTGGACTCCGGCACGCCTTCAATTTTGTGCGGATCGAGAGACTGAACTTCGGAGCCGTTGTTACGTACCAGCGTTTGTTTATCCGCCAGCTGTACCCCTGCCGGTACATCTGCCGCCACCGCGGCGTTGATTGTCATTAATGCAGAGAGTACGCCTGCGGCTACCAGGCTTTTTTTCGTGATGATGGTCATGTGTTTGTTACTCCACTCATTATAATTACTGGCTATTTAACCAGCCTGTTTTCTCTTTTCTGGATTCTGAACAGTGCAGGAGTTTATGCAGCTGCCAGCGAGTACTGCTTGCTATCACCGACTTATTTATTACGACCGCTCAAACGGCAGCCTTGACGTCGATTCTTACCCCCCTGTCCGGGGGCGATTTTAAGTCGCAATGAGCTATTTAATAAGAATTCTCATTTGCGCATGAATTCACTAAAGATCACGCCGGAAAGTACCAAAACGCTTTATTGTCCGCCAATGCAATTTGCAAATATGTTACCGGATTCTCTTTTGTCGCCAGATCATTGCGGTAGCCGAGTCAGCATCAGGCAGGGCAATGTTTAAAAAATTGTTATTTATCATGACGTTAAAATAGAATACTCGCATTGAATGCCAAATCTCAGTGAATCGATGAAATTTTGTACGAAAATTTAACATTCGCTTATTATTTAGCACATTCATCTGCTTCACGAGATAAATTACTAATATCATTTCGATTATCAGACGGCAAGCGCCAGAGAATGATGTGAAGAAAATAACAGTAGCGACTGTGGGTAAAACGGCAGGAAAGACGTAAATTACAGGGGTAATTAACTGAAAATAAATAACATTATCAGGCATTAAAAAAACGTATACCAGCCAGATAAATCACCATTTTTGATATGTTTTACTGATATTTAGCAAACGCGGGACAATGAGCCCCGCGCACAAAGCGATGCGGGTTAATTCACCAGCCCTGGAAACAGCGCCTTTATACCGGTCACGATAAACTCAATCCCGAGAGCCATCAGCAACAGTCCCATAATACGGGTAATTACGTTGATACCGGTTTGACCAAGTAAACGAACCAGCCAGGGGGCCATACGGAAAATGCCCCAGCAGCATAGCGCAAAAAGCGCGATAGCGACGGAAAAGCCAACAAAGTGGGCGACACTGTGATAGCGCGTTCCCCAGACAATAGTCGAACTGATGGCCCCGGGACCGGCCATCAGGGGCAGCGCCAGCGGCACCACGCCAATACTCTCGCGAATGGCCGTTTCTGATTTTTCTTGCTTGTTCTGTTTATCCTCGCCCAACTTGCCGCTAATCATCGACATGGCAATGGTGACGACCAGAATCCCGCCGGCAATGCGGAAAGAATCAATGGAAATGCCGAAGACCTGCAGAATTGCATCGCCCAAAAACAGCGACGTGAGCAGGATAATGGCGACGGACAGGTTGGCGGTCAGGTTGGTTTTGTTGCGTACGGCCGCCGTCTGGTAGCTGGTCATACTAATGAACACCGGGATAATGCCAACCGGGTTTACCAGCGCAAATAACCCAATAAAAAATTTAAAGTAGGCTGAAAAATCGAACAACGACTGAATCACAGGGCGCTCCGCAGCATCATAAAAATGGCTGTTGACAGTTACCAGCATAAAATATCCGCGAGAAGATACGCTGTTTGATAGCATAATTCATCTCTATTCATCTGGAAGTACATAATAAGGCTGGAATGTTATTTATTTGTTTATGCAATGCTATTTAGTCATTTAATTAGCATACCGTATCATTACACTTGAGCAAATTGGTCAAAAAATGACCTGCTGAAAGGTATCAGCTTTGCCGATTATTGATTTAGATCACATAATTTGTACTCAGAAGTGAGTAACCTTGTTTACACACAGAGAGGAGGCACAACAGCGGTACCTGAAAGAAAAAACAAAAGCTTTTTTAGTCAATCGGTGAAGTCAGAAGCACAAAATTCTTTACGTTAACATTTAAATGCAAGCAGTTAACACACTGTCTATACTGTCGAATCGAGCTACTGATTCACTAAAAAAGTTTAACATTATCAGGAGAGCATTATGGCTGTTACTAATGTCGCTGAACTTAACGCACTCGTAGAGCGCGTAAAAAAAGCCCAGCGTGAATATGCCAGTTTCACTCAAGAACAAGTAGACAAAATCTTCCGCGCCGCCGCTCTGGCCGCTGCAGATGCTCGAATCCCTCTCGCTAAGATGGCCGTTGCCGAATCCGGCATGGGCATCGTCGAAGATAAAGTGATCAAAAACCACTTTGCTTCCGAATACATCTATAACGCCTATAAAGATGAAAAGACCTGCGGCGTCCTGTCTGAAGATGACACCTTTGGTACTATTACAATCGCTGAACCGATTGGTATCATCTGCGGTATCGTCCCGACTACTAACCCGACTTCAACCGCTATCTTTAAATCTCTGATTAGCCTGAAGACTCGTAACGCCATCATCTTCTCCCCGCATCCGCGTGCAAAAGATGCAACCAATAAAGCAGCTGATATCGTACTGCAGGCGGCTATCGCTGCCGGCGCGCCGAAAGATCTGATTGGTTGGATTGACCAGCCTTCCGTAGAACTGTCCAATGCGCTGATGCATCACCCGGATATCAACCTGATCCTCGCTACCGGCGGTCCGGGCATGGTTAAAGCAGCGTACAGCTCTGGTAAACCGGCAATCGGCGTAGGCGCGGGTAACACTCCCGTTGTTATCGACGAAACGGCTGATATCAAACGCGCCGTCGCATCCGTACTGATGTCTAAAACCTTCGATAACGGCGTTATTTGTGCTTCCGAGCAGTCCGTAGTCGTTGTAGATTCCGTATACGACGCCGTTCGCGAACGTTTCTCCAGCCACGGCGGCTACCTGCTGCAGGGCCAGGAGCTGAAAGCGGTTCAGAATATCATTCTGAAAAATGGCGCGCTGAACGCCGCTATCGTTGGTCAACCTGCGTATAAAATCGCTGAGCTGGCAGGCTTCACCGTTCCTGTGTCCACCAAGATTCTGATTGGTGAAGTCACCGACGTTGATGAAAGCGAGCCGTTTGCCCACGAAAAACTGTCCCCGACGCTGGCGATGTATCGTGCGAAGAACTTCGAAGACGCGGTTGATAAAGCGGAAAAACTGGTTGCTATGGGCGGTATCGGCCACACTTCCTGCCTGTATACCGACCAGGATAACCAGCCAGAACGCGTTGCTTACTTCGGTCAGTTGATGAAAACCGCACGTATCCTGATCAACACCCCGGCTTCTCAGGGTGGTATCGGTGACCTGTATAACTTCAAACTCGCACCTTCCCTGACTCTGGGTTGTGGTTCATGGGGTGGTAACTCCATCTCGGAAAACGTTGGTCCTAAGCACCTGATCAACAAGAAAACCGTTGCTAAGCGAGCTGAAAACATGTTGTGGCACAAACTTCCGAAATCTATCTACTTCCGTCGTGGCTCACTGCCAATCGCGCTGGATGAAGTGATTACTGATGGTCACAAACGCGCGCTGATCGTCACCGACCGTTTCCTGTTTAACAACGGCTACGCAGACCAGATCACTTCCGTACTGAAAGCGGCCGGCGTTGAAACAGAAGTTTTCTTTGAAGTGGAAGCTGACCCGACTCTGACCATCGTCCGTAAAGGCGCTGAGCTGGCGAACTCTTTCAAACCGGACGTGATTATCGCCCTGGGCGGCGGTTCCCCGATGGACGCGGCGAAAATTATGTGGGTCATGTACGAACATCCGGAAACCCACTTCGAAGAGCTGGCGCTGCGCTTTATGGATATCCGTAAGCGTATCTACAAGTTCCCGAAAATGGGCGTTAAAGCCAAAATGGTGGCGATCACCACCACGTCTGGCACCGGCTCTGAAGTCACGCCGTTCGCCGTTGTTACCGATGATGCAACCGGGCAGAAATACCCGCTGGCTGACTATGCCCTGACCCCGGATATGGCGATTGTTGATGCCAACCTGGTCATGGAAATGCCGAAATCCCTGTGCGCGTTCGGTGGTCTGGATGCGGTGACCCATGCGCTGGAAGCTTACGTTTCCGTACTGGCTTCCGAGTTCTCCGACGGCCAGGCGCTGCAGGCGCTGAAGCTGCTGAAAGAAAACCTGCCGGCGTCTTACCATGAAGGTTCTAAGAACCCGGTAGCGCGTGAGCGCGTACACAGTGCTGCAACGATCGCCGGTATTGCGTTTGCTAACGCCTTCCTGGGTGTATGTCACTCCATGGCGCACAAACTGGGTTCTCAGTTCCACATTCCTCACGGTCTGGCGAACGCCCTGTTGATCAGCAACGTTATCCGCTATAACGCCAACGACAACCCGACCAAACAGACGGCATTCAGCCAGTACGACCGTCCGCAGGCCCGTCGTCGCTATGCGGAAATCGCTGACCACCTGGGTCTGACTGCACCGGGTGACCGCACCGCAGCGAAAATCGAAAAACTGCTTGGCTGGCTGGAAGAAATTAAAGCTGAACTGGGTATTCCTAAGTCTATCCGCGAAGCTGGCGTGCAGGAAGCTGACTTCCTGGCCCACGTTGATAAGCTGTCTGAAGACGCATTCGATGACCAGTGCACCGGCGCCAACCCGCGCTATCCGCTGATTGCCGAGCTGAAACAGATTCTGCTGGATACCTACTACGGTCGCCATTACGTCGAAGGCGGCGTGGAAGAGAAGAAAGAAGCCGCGCCGGGTAAAGCTGAGAAAAAAGCGAAGAAATCCGCTTAATCTCACCGTAGTCAAGAACGTTAATACCAGCCCCATCTTATGATGGGGCTTTTTTTATCTCCCCCGTTCAGCGGCCCACATAAGGTCTCAGACGGCCGAAATGTATAATCAAGGGTTCAGAGTTGAGGAATAAAAAAAGGCGCTATATAAGCGCCTGAGAGGGTCTCACGGGAAGGTATTAGTAGGTGTGCTGCCTGTTCTGCACAAAGCTTAAAGAACCGACGCTCAACGCCTCCTTATAATGCTTGCGGCAGACGGACACATAGCGTTCATTACCGCCAATCACTACCTGTTCCCCTTCATTGTACGGCCGCCCCTCCTGGTCGAGGCGCAAAACCATGCTCGCTTTACGACCGCAGAAACAGATAGTTTTTAATTCAACCAGCTTATCTGACCACGCCAGCAAATATTGACTGCCGGTAAAAAGTTCACCGCGAAAATCAGTACGCAGTCCATAGCACAGCACGGGGATATCCAGCTGGTCTACGACTTCAGACAGCTCATGCACCTGTTCGCGCGTCAAAAACTGGCTCTCATCAACTAATACGCAGTGAATCGGCTGACGTCTATGTTCGTCGGCAATGGCGGTAAATAACGCTGTCTGCGTATTATACAACCGCGCCGGCGAGGAGAGGCCAATCCTTGAACTCACTTTCCCTGAACCAAAGCGATCGTCAATCTCTGCGGTATAAACCAGAGTACGCATCCCTCGCTCCTGGTAATTGTATGAAGACTGCAACAGAGCGGTAGACTTGCCTGCATTCATTGCTGAATAGTAGAAATAAAGTTGTGCCATCGGCCGCGTAACCCCAATCAATGTGTTTTTTCGCAGCAAAATTGTATCATATATTCACTCACTATCAGCCCTCACCGTGTGGGTATTGCCGGGAATGTCCGGTCAACGAATGCCTGATAGATTAAGCATCTTAATTGAAGGGGAATGCCTGCTATTCGTGCGCCAACAGCGGTCCGCTCCCACATCGCTATTGCGCTTTTGTGCTTACCAGGCATTTTTCTGATAGCTATAACCGCGCTGGACAAGTGTTTTATATTAAACATCATCGCCGCTGCTGCGCTAATACTGACAATGATATTTATCCATGCAAAGTATAATTTTTCTCATCGCGTAACAGAAAAAGCATACTATCTCAGGGTTTTAGCTTATGTTTTCCACCGCGCTATAAGCAGGAAAGATGTGAACCCGCACATAAAATTTAAGTTAAATGAATTAATTCCCGAGACAAATAACAAGTTATTTTGACTTCCTTACATTCTCCCCTATTGCACATCTGAATTTATCGCTCTATTATTAGACCAACAAACCACCCCACAATATAAGTTTGAGATTACTACAATGAGCGAAGCACTTAAAATTCTGAACAACATCCGTACTCTTCGTGCACAGGCAAGAGAATGCACCCTTGAAACGCTCGAAGAAATGCTGGAAAAATTAGAAGTTGTCGTTAACGAACGTCGTGAAGAAGAAAGCGCTGCGGCTGCGGAAATTGAAGAACGCACTCGTAAACTGCAGCAATACCGTGAAATGCTGATTGCTGACGGTATTGATCCTAATGAACTGCTGAGCACTATGGCTGCAGTTAAAGCGGGAACTAAAACCAAGCGCGCTGCACGTCCGGCTAAATACAGCTACGTTGACGAAAATGGCGAAACTAAAACCTGGACTGGTCAGGGTCGTACTCCGGCAGTGATCAAGAAAGCGATGGATGAGCAAGGTAAAACGCTGGACGATTTCCTGCTGTAATATGCCCGCGCATCCGTTTAAAAATCCCGCTTCGGCGGGATTTTTTTTATCCGCTAATCGGACCTGTGCCCTGCGGACATAAAAAAACCGGGAAACGAATCTCGCTCCCGGTCGTGCATTGTGTAGCGATCAATTACTTCGCGATGGCTTTTTCCAGCCAGGATTTAAATTCAGCGCCCAGCGACTTATGGCGCACGCCATATTCAACGAAGGCCTGCATATAGCCCAGCTTATTACCGCAGTCGTGGCTTTTGCCTTTCATATGATAGGCTTCAACGGTCTCTTTTTCGATCAGCATATCGATGGCATCGGTCAGCTGAATTTCGTCACCGGCTCCCGGAGGCGTTTTTGCCAGCAGCGGCCAGATATCGGCGCTCAGCACATAGCGACCTACAACTGCCAGGTTAGACGGCGCTACGTCCGCTTTCGGTTTCTCAACAACGCCGACCATCGGTACGCTCTCACCCGGCTGCAGGGACTGGCCCTTGCAATCAACAACGCCGTACGCGGTCACGTCAGCAACCGGCTCAACCATAATCTGGCTGGCTCCGGTCTCGTCAAAACGAGCGATCATTTCCGCCAGGTTATCGCGGGACAGATCGGATTCATATTCGTCAAGAATAACGTCCGGTAAAATAACCGCGACCGGCTCATTGCCGACAACCGGATGCGCGCACAGCACAGCATGGCCCAGACCTTTAGCCAGCCCCTGACGCACCTGCATAATAGTCACGTGCGGCGGACAAATAGATTGCACTTCTTCCAGCAGCTGGCGTTTTACACGTTTTTCCAGCATGGCTTCCAGTTCAAAACTGGTATCGAAATGGTTTTCGATGGAGTTTTTAGAAGAGTGCGTCACCAGAACAATTTCTGTAATCCCGGCGGCGATACATTCGTTAACAACATATTGAATTAATGGCTTATCTACCAGCGGCAGCATTTCTTTCGGAATAGCCTTAGTAGCGGGCAACATCCTGGTGCCTAATCCCGCAACCGGGATGACAGCTTTTCTTACTTTTGAATTAAGCGCAGCCATTGAAATCTCCTGGACTGTTCGTTTTTTAAACTTCTCGTTAATAATATGGTATCGAGTATATCAGCCTGTTCAGTTGAACCTGTTCCGAAAAGGATTAGATATCTCCGAATTAGGAATTTTACGCATTAAACCCGGCGATAGTACCACCACAAAAGATCGCGTGGTAATCCCACTTGGGTAAAAATAAGCGCAATTGTTCACTCCGCAGACAACATAAGGCGTAAACGTCCCCCGGCCCCCCAAATTTGGCACTGCCATGATGCGCAGCGTTGACTAATTTGGTTGAGATAGGCATTACCCAGGGTACCTAACGGAACGCCATTGCTAATCTGAATTTGGTGTTCCCCCGTATTCAACGTGCCATTCAAACCCGCGGAAACCAAAATTAAATTTTTCAAGCCGCTATGGTAATACCCTACCAATAATGGAAATTGCCCCGGCAGGTTAGCCTGACGCAGTAATTGATTGACCTGTTTAAGCAGGCTCCCCATCTCCGGTAAACGCTGTCCCTGATGAGCAAGCTGCTCCTGCAGCAGGCCATTGAAAAGGGCGCGCAGTAATAAAGCAGCAAGAACCCCATTATCACCCGCTCGCGTGACGTCCAGACAATAAAACGCCAGATCGTTTTCTGATAGCGGCGCAATGTCGAGCACGAGACCGGGCTTATCGACGGAGACAAGCTGCCGATAGTGAATACGGCAGTTCGACATCTCCTGTTGGACCGGGGGCTGAAGCTCCTGTAGCAGCCTTGACGCCGCGGAGGGATCGCTGACCAGCGCGTCCCAATCCTCAAACAGGCGTTCCTCCTCTTCGACACGAGAATTAAACATGTTGGGGTAGAGGCAGGCGTACACGGTTTCTCGCAGGCGATCGAAATCTTTTACCGGTTTAAGAAGAATGTCCTGCACGCCAAGGCGCAGCGCTTTGGCGATATCCGCCATATTTTCCGTCGCTGAAATCATCAGAATCGGCAGCTGCTCGCCCTGATTGCGCACATGCTCCACCAGCTGCAGGCCGTTCATTCGCGGCATGGAAATATCGCATATCATCAAATCGGGTTTTGACTCGGCCATTTTTTGAAGTGCATCCACGCCATCTTCCGCCTGGACGATGGTCGCGCCCAGCGAAGCTAACCAGGTGTGCATAAGTGAGCGGAAAACGGGTTCGTCTTCAACTATCAGAATCTGTTTTCCCGCCAATGGCTGCGTCATGATCTCTCCCCTGACTGACGATAAGTTAATAGTGGCACGCGATTCACGCTACCGCCTGTCAGAATTTACTTAAGTATGCATCAAATGCGCTACACGGAGGTACGCACTAAAGGTAATAGTTCATCCATTCTCTTTTCCACTGCCAGATGTCCGGCAGCGATAGCTTCGCCGGCACGGTGGAAATCCAGCGTGGAGATTTGCGGGCAAAAGGGCTGAATCAGGATATCCGGCGGGTCGCCCGCCATACGGTTTCGCTTAAGACGATTTTCCAGAACCTGAATGGAAGTCGACATGATCTCCATTGCCGTCGGCGCTACCGTCGCCCGACGTGAGGTCATACGCGCCAGGCGGGAGCGCAGCCGTGAATGCCACGAAAAATCTTCTTCGGCCTCCGGACGCGGCACCTCCATGGATAATAAATCCTGCTGCATCAGATGCGCGTCGTGCTGCAAATCAACGGCAATAACGATATCCGCGCCCATTGCCCGAGCCAGGGATACCGGCACGGGATTAACCACCGCGCCATCCACTAGCCAGTAACCATTATGCATGACCGGCGACATCAGACCAGGCATACTGCACGAGGCACGAATCGCCAGATGCAGATCCCCTTCCGTAAACCACAGTTCGCGACCGGTACTTAAATTGGTGGTAACGGCCGCAAAACGACGCTCGCAGCGTTCAATCTCGGTGACCGGTAGCAGTTTACGATATTGGCTAAATACCCGTTCGCCCCGCAGCAAGCCCCCTCGCTGCCAGGAGAGATCCATTAATTTCAGGACGTCCCAGTTGCTAAAAGAGCATACCCATTTTTCCAGCGCCGGAAGGCGGTTGCAGGCGTAAGCCGCCCCCACCAGCGAGCCAATAGAGCACCCTGCGATGACATCAACGTCAATGCCCGCACGCTGTAATGCATTAATCACACCGATATGCGACCACCCGCGGGCGGCTCCTGCCCCTAGCGCCAGACCGATCTTGAGCTTTCTCATTCTTACCGAAACATATCCTTCCACTCCGGGCATGGCATCATCGCCATACCTCAGTTAACATATTGCGCTTTGGCGGCGTAGCGCCGTCTTTCTTTATCCCATGGAGGCCGTTTTGTCGCCATTATGCCCCTGCGGCAGCGCTCTGGAGTATAGCGCATGTTGTCAGCGTTATCTGACTGGCACGCAGCTTGCGCCAGATCCGTCACAGCTGATGCGTTCCCGCTATAGCGCATTTGTTATGCAGGACGCCGACTATCTGATTAAAACCTGGCACCCCTCCTGTCAGGCGCAACAGTTTCGCGCGGACCTGGAGAACGGGTTTAAGCAAACTCAATGGCTGGGTCTCACCGTCTTTGCTGCCGATGAAGGCAGAAGTCCCGATGAAGGCTACGTCAGCTTTATCGCGCGTTTCACTGACAATAACCGCTCCGGCGCCATTATTGAACGATCCAGATTCTTAAAAGAAAACGGACAGTGGTACTATATTGACGGAATGCGACCGCTGATCGGTCGTAACGACCCCTGCCCTTGCGGTTCAGGTAAAAAATTTAAAAAATGCTGCGGCCAGTAAGCCAGCAGCAGGAATAGCAAACACTACAGGATTTTCCCCGCGATGCATTCACTACAACGTAAAGTACTACGCACCATTTGCCCTGATCAGAAAGGCCTCATCGCGCGTATCACGAATATCTGCTATAAGCACGAGCTGAACATCGTGCAGAACAATGAGTTCGTTGACCACCGGACCGGCCGCTTCTTTATGCGTACCGAGCTCGAGGGTATTTTCAATGACTCCGTTCTCCTGGCTGACCTCGACAGCGCGCTGCCGGAAGGCTCGATTCGTGAGCTCAACCCAGCAGGCCGCCGCCGTGTCGTCATTCTGGTGACTAAAGAGGCGCACTGCCTCGGCGATCTGCTGATGAAAGCCAACTATGGCGGGCTGGACGTAGAAATCGCCGCCGTCATCGGCAATCACGAAACCCTGCGCTCGCTGGTTGAACGCTTTGATATTCCCTTCCAGCTGGTGAGCCATGAGGGGCTAACCCGCGAAGAGCACGATAAGCAGATGGGTGATGCTATCGCCGCCCATGAACCGGATTACGTCGTGCTGGCGAAATACATGCGGGTGTTGACCCCCGAGTTTGTCTCCCGCTTCCCGAATAAGATTATCAATATTCACCACTCATTCCTGCCGGCGTTTATCGGCGCGCGTCCGTATCATCAGGCCTATGACCGCGGGGTGAAGATTATTGGCGCAACCGCCCACTACGTGAACGATAATCTGGATGAAGGCCCCATCATCATGCAGGACGTTATTCATGTCGATCACACCTACACCGCAGAAGATATGATGCGCGCTGGCCGCGACGTTGAGAAAAACGTTCTGAGCCGCGCATTGTACCAGGTGCTTGCACAGCGGGTGTTTGTTTACGGCAACCGAACGATTATTCTTTAATCGATAATGAAATTAACTGGTTAGCTTTACGGCTTTACGCGTAAAAATCAGGCAACCAGTTTATTTTTAGCAAACGAATACTTTACAGTGGCGCGTCATTTGATATGATGCGCCCCGCTTCCCGATAAGGAAGCAGGCCAGTATTAAGCATTACCCCGTGGTGGGGTTCCCGAGCGGCCAAAGGGAGCAGACTGTAAATCTGCCGTCATCGAC